>JAGRCC010000138.1 GCA_020433785.1 Anaerolineae bacterium | reverse complement strand
GAAGACTCCATCTATACTCTCGGTCCCCGTATTTGTCGTCCAATTTACATTGCTAATACAGCTTGGTTGTGCAGCGAGCAAGCGGGTTGCATTACAGATACGGTCATTAACAAACCGCCCAATCTCAAACCTCCGGTTGAACTATTCTTGCCGATCATTATGAAAAGTGGATCATAACGCTGCTCGGTCAATTTTCTTCTAACCGACTTGCTCGGCTTATCGTTGACAATTACCCCCACCTAGAGTATATTTCTCTCCCTAGAAGTAATCAGGAGGGAAATGTGCTGGGTAGAAACAAATCGACACCCATCGACAAAATCGAAACCGTGATTGGACCAAACACCAACTTCAAGGGAACCATGATCTGCGACGGCAGTGTGCGGATTGATGGAGTTTGTGAAGAAGGTCTGATCAAAACCTTGGGCAATATCGTTATTAGCCCGGAGGCCAAAGTGGCCGCGGATTTAGAGGCCGAGAACGTCTCGGTGAGCGGGGCGGTCACCGGCCGCATTACCGCGCGGGGCCGGCTGGAGATATTGGGCACGGGCAAAGTCTGGGGCGATGTTGACGTCGGCAGCTTCTTGCTTGATGAAGAGGGCTATTTTCGCGGCAACCTGGTCATGAAAGATGAGCCGGAGCCGCCCAATTTTGGCCCCCCACCCCCCGCCTTCGAGCCGCCGCCGGAAATTGCGCCCACGGAAAACTCGTCAGAACTGGAAAAGACGTCCTAACCAAGTCTCGTAACATCAAGACCTCGCTCAAAATTCCTGAAGCTCACCTTATGTCTGGTGAGCTAATTTTTTGTAGGCATTTTCCGGAAAAAATGGTATTATTTAGTCATCGATCCACCCACTACACTTCAACCCAGTCAAAAACCTAGTTGCCGGAGGTCTTATTATGTTGCAAATTGTCGGCTTAAATACGTTAGACTTATTACTCATTTTTTTGGTCTTCATTGGCTTGCTGATCGGTTTTTTCCGGGGCGTCTTGCCCCAGCTTCAATCGCTAGCCAGCATTTGGTTTGGTCTATTGCTGGCGCTCTGGCTCTACCGTCCGTTCAGCAATCGGATTTTGCAGGGCCTCGAACTGACCAAACTTGTCAGCGATACCCTATCTTTCCTGCTGATGCTGTTTGTGTCATACCATGCGATAAGGCTGATCGTCCGCTATCTCACCAAACCACCTGAAGAAAAAGTGAAGCCCACCAAGAAAAAAGGGCGGGTAGGTCCGGTCGAGCCGCCGAAACCAACGGCCCTTCAGCGATTGGTTGTGGGGCCGGTTGGTACGGTGCTGAGTATGATTTTGGGCGTAATCTTAGCCATTGTATGGATCGCCATCTTTATGGGGGTGGCGCAATTTTTCTTCCAAACAGGCGCTTTTTCGTCCACAGGGGTCAACGAACCGGGGCTGACCAACCAAATTCAAACATCAACCCTAATCCCCTACTTTAACCGGTTGCTGTACCTAATTGTAAAGTCGCTGAGCCTATTTGTCCTGGATGACGGGCCGAACATTCTTGAAAGCGTCGTCAATAACGTCTTCACGCCGGAGGGCGGCTAGAA
This sequence comes from Anaerolineae bacterium, assembly GCA_020433785.1. Next base: position 8,538 of record JAGRCC010000138.1, on the reverse strand, counting down.
ATAGGATTAATTGTGCAAGAAAAGCATCTGAACACGCTTGAATTTCCCAAGATTTTGGAGAGGTTAGCCAAATACGCGGCCTTTTCGGCCAGTAAGGAGTTGGCGCTTAACCTCAAGCCATCGCCATTTTTTACCGAAGTGCAAGGCCGGCAAATCGAAACTCGCGAAGCCAGCCACTTGTTGTCGGTCAAAGTCAACCTCGGCGTCGGCGGTTCGCGCGATGTCCGGCCCTACGTCGATCGCACCCACCGGGGCTTTGTGCTGCCGCCGCCCGAACTGCTCGAAGTGCGGCAAACGCTCATTGCCGGCCGCGAACTGCACCGCAACATCACCCGGCTGGCCGACGCCTACCCGCGCCTGGCCGATATCGCCCAGCGCATCGAAGAATGCCCCGGCGTGGTCAACGCCATCAGTCAGGCTATCGAAGACAGCGGCGAGATCAAAAGCAGCGCCAGCGCCGATCTGGCCCGCATCCGACGCGAAATGGATATCGCTCACAACCGGCTAACCGAGCGGCTCAACCGCATCATCACTTCGAGCCAGCTCAAACAATACCTCCAAGATGCCATCGTCACCCAGCGCGGCGGGCGCTACGTGGTGCCGGTCAAAGCCGAATTCAAAGGCCGCATTCAGGGCGTGGTCCAAGATCAAAGCGCCAGCGGCGCCACTATTTTTGTCGAACCGCTGGCCATTGTCGAGCTAAACAACAAGTGGCGACAGCTTCAACTTCAAGAAGAAGAAGAAATCCAGCGCATTCTGGCCGAGCTGTCGGCCCTGATTAGCAGCCACGGCGACCTGATCAACCACACCGTCGAGGCGCTGGCCGAGCTTGACCTGAACTTTGCTAAAGCCAAATACGCCTGGGCCATCGAGGCCACCGAACCGAATCTCATCGATTTCAGCGGCCGGCAAACGCTGCCGGATGAGAACCGCCGGCGGCCGGCTCGCCCCACCATCGAGTTGATGGCCGCCCGGCATCCCCTACTCGATCCGGAAACGGTGGTGCCGCTCGATCTGCCGCTGCCCGATGAAGCCCGCATGGTCGTCATCACCGGCCCTAACACCGGTGGTAAAACGGTCTCGCTCAAAACCATCGGCCTGCTGGCGGCGATGGCCCAGGCCGGACTGTGGCTGCCGGCCGCCGAAGGCTCGCGCCTGCCCATCTTCAACAACATCCTGGCCGACATCGGCGACGAGCAATCGATTGAGCAGAGCCTGTCCACGTTCTCCGGCCACATGACCAACATCGTCAGGATTTTAGACGTGTGCGACGAGCAGTCGCTGGTAATTTTCGATGAGTTGGGCGCCGGCACCGATCCGGAGGAAGGCTCGGCTTTGGCCCGCGCGATTATGCTGGACCTGTTAGAGCGCGGCACAACCACGTTTGTGGCGACGCACTATTCGGAGTTGAAGGCGTACGCGCACGCCACCGGCGGGGTCATCAACGCCAGCATGGCCTTCGATGCCGAAGCTCTGACGCCGACCTACCGGCTGCAAATCGGTATTCCCGGCGAGTCGAACGCGTTCACCATCGCTCGCCGGTTAGGGCTGCCGGATCGGGTTATCGATCAGGCCCGCAATTTGATGAGCGAAGGTGCGCAGCAGTTGGAAGCGATGCTGGGCGAAATCAAGACGCAAACTGAAGCGGCGCGAGCCAAACGCCAAGAGGTTGAGGCCGAACTGGCCCAAGCGCAGACCTTAGTTGAGGAGCGGCGACAGCAGTTAACCACCGTTCAGGCCGAACGGCGCGACATTCTCAACTCGGCCCGGGGCGACGCCCGGCGCGAGATCAAGGCCGCCCGCGAGCGCATCCGGGCGCTGGAAGCGGAAGCCCAGGCCGATCTCGAACGCCGCCAGGCGGCCGCCGCCCAAGTCGCAGCCGCCGAGACAACCGAAACGGTCGATGAGCAACTGGAAACCCTTGAGGCCAGCCTGGCCCCGGTCAAAGCCCCACCCAAACCGAAACCGAACGACAAAGGCCAACCGGAGGCCGGCTTGAACGGCCCCATTCGGGTGGGCGATCAGGTTTTTATTAGCCAGTATCAAACTTTGGGGGAAGTTATCGCTATCGATGGGTCGGATGCGGAGGTTCAGCTGGGTCATTTTCGGGCGACGGTTCCGCTGAAAACGTTGGAGCTCAAAGCGCGAAAGAAGCGATCCAGCCCCGCGCCGAGCGTCAAAACGCCGACCGTCGAGTCGCCGGGGATGGAGTTGGACTTGCGCGGCCACATGGCCGATGAGGCGCTGCTGCGACTCGATCACTATCTGGACCAGGCCTTTTTAGCCCAACTGCCCTGGGTGCGGATTATCCACGGTCGGGGCAGCGGCGTTTTGCGCCAAACCGTGCGGCAGGAGTTAAGCCGGCATCCCATGATCAGCAGCTATCGGGCCGGCCGAGAAGGCGAAGGCGGCGACGGCGTGACCATCGCCAAATTGGCCGTCAATTAATCAACAGGTCTGGTGACCGGCGCTTAGTTGCAAATACAAGCGCCGGTCACCTAAAGTTTACAAATCCTCAAAAAGATCGTCTAATTCCCGTTTCCAAACATCGCTGAGCGGCATAAAAGAGGTCTCGGTGAAGTCGCTGCTGACTTTGTCGATATAATCCCTAACTTTGAGCTGCGGTAGTTTTTGTTCCAACTCAGCGATTTTGGCGCTCATCGAGTTGATCAATTCATCGCTGCTCTCATCCAAATCGGACAAGTTATATTCCAGGCCGAACATGTGACTCAGCCGCCGCATAATGTCGTACCAGGCTTTGTAATCATTCTCAACCCGCAGGCTCTGCAACGACGCCGCTTGGTTTTGCGATAGGTCATACGCCGGGACAAAGCCGTAGAACGCAAAATATTCAAGATTGCGCTCCTCAGCCTCATCCAGCAGATAAGAGCCGATAGTCACCCCGCCTTCATAATCGGAAAATCTGACGGCATATTCCCTCATCTCTTCCTTCATTTCAGGCAGGCTGTACACACAACCGACTTCACGATCCTTATCGTAAGGTACGGGGCCATATACGCCGCCCAGCGCTGCCACCCGTTTGACCCCCAACGTCTCGACCGCATCAAAAAATGCCTCGGCGTACTGGTCAACGGCCAAATGCGGCTCGTCGCCCAAAAAGATGACTAGCCCTTTTTGATCATTGCCGACATAATACAGCTCGTTTTTCCGCGTTTGTAGCGTGTGGCGATACCCCTGCTGTAGCTTGATTTCCGGGCGCAGCAGGTGATGCGTCCCCGGAATTTGAAACAGGTAAAAGCCGTCCGGCTTGATCTCGCCAATTTTAGAGGCACCCAAGTGATTGATGATATATTCCGGCAAGCCGGATGAAATCGCTCCAGCATCAGCCCATTGATGCCAACCGGCGATCATATACAACTCTTGGGTTTGAGGAATTGTCCATAACTCAACTAAATCATTCATCCTAATATCCTTAATCTTTCCTCATAATCATATCATTAGCTTCTTATTCAGCCATTTTTTGCTCGACAGCGCCGATGAGATGTTCAAAATTGGCGTCTCGATGCATATCGGGCGTAAGTGTGTTCATATCCTTAAGGGTGTTCGTCAGCCCGGCGATGGTGGCTCGAATTTTGGTGTACAGGTCGATATCGTCTCGAATGCCTTCCAGATTGGCCGCCCCAACGGTCTTGATCGCCTCATCAAGCTCCTTGATTTGATCTTCCCAATATTTAACATAGTGAATACGCTGCACCGGCTTGTAGATATTGGCGTCATTCAACACGATGGGGAAAATTCGATCATAGAATTGGTCATTCGCAGCAATTTGCACCAATTCAAACATACAATTTTCCGACTCGAGATATTTTTTGCTGATGACCACAATGACCGCTTTCCCGCGCCCAATCTTTTTCATAAATTCCTTAATGCTACCCTTATAACCTAAATCCCGTTTGTCGCGAATAATCGTGATGCCTTTGGCCTGAAACGCCTGATCAAGCTGATTGACAATGGTCTCACTGTCGCCGCCCCAGGCGTAGGAAACGAAGATTTCTCGTTCCGGTTGGATAACCGGAGCCGATGACGATGATCCGGCCGGGGTTCCGACCGGCATTGGCGTGGATGAGGGAGCGATACCCAGTTCTATTTCATGCTGGTTGATTTCTGCCTGTAACGCCTCAATTTCCATCGTAATGTAGGCGGGGGTGTGAGGTCCCATCGTGGCTTTCTGCTCGGTCAGGACCTTTATGCGGTGTAGCTTGATATCCAATAGCGATTTGATATGGTTCAGATCTTTGGTTCCTCCCCCGTTCTGCTGCCTCGTCTGCGAGTTGGCCGGTACGCCCATTGTTTCCATAAATTTCTCAACCTGACCGGGGTTGTATTCGCGCACGTAAGCCAGCAGCTCATTGAATTTACCCTGTCGCTCACAGTATTCAAGCAATCGCTGGGTCTTTTGCAGCCGGCTCATGCCGGCCGAAAATTGATCGTACACCGACCGGAAATAATCAAAACACAGCGATGTGAATTCCTCGTCACTAAGGGCATTTTGCAGCAGCTTGCGAATATTGGCAGAATTATAGGCCATGATTTACGCTCTCATCTAAGTTTACTATCTTTGCACTTTGTAGAAACAGACAGGATTTACAAGATTTACAGAATAAAAAATTTACATAATCTTGATAATCTTGTTAATTCTGTCTAATTTTCCTCTTCAATTTGGGCAATTCCTAAAAGTGCAAACATAGAGCTAAGTTGTTCAGGGAACAGGTTTTATGCAAAATAAAATCGGTTGACCACACCCTGTTATTTTATTCTACCATATTTAACACTTTCCTGCATTGAAAAAAGCGAACATGGCCCAACGTTCAATTTTAATTTGTGGCTCGTGTCTGCAGGGCAATCGCTGCGCATAGATGCGCTCCCAGCAGCACCACCACACTGCTCAAATACAACCACAACATCAACGCAATGACCGCCCCCAACGAGCCGTACACCACCTGATAACGCGCCATACCGCTGGTTAAATACCAGCGAAACCCGGCCGTAATCATCTGAAATCCAATGACCGAGACCAACGCCCCCCAGATCGCCTCGCGCCATCTAACTTTGGTATTTGGCACCCAGCGATACAAATTAAGAAAGGCAATCAGCAAGAAAATACTGGGAACAAACTGGGTCAAAATGCTCCAGGCATAGGTATCGTAAATGTTGAGCGTGCCGAAAATCGGAATGTCCAACAGCGGCAGCAGATTGAGCAGCGTCGTAAAAATGAGCCACAAAATAAACAACAATGATAGACTTAAAACAATCCCCAGCGCCAACAATCGCCCTTGCACAAAGTTTCGCTGCTGGGCCGTGTGCCAGGCCCGGTTAATGTTGGCGGCCAGGATAGTAAACACGCCTGAAGCTGCCCACAATAAACCGACCAGGCTGGCGATCTGAATCGCCCCTTGCAGTTCCAGCGCCCGTTCGATATTTTGGTTAACCAAATCCTGGGCCGTCGGCAAAAAATCATCGATATATTGCAAGATTTTCTGCTGCGTTTCCTCATCCCGCAGCACAGAACTGGCCAGGGAAATAACAAACAGGACCATTGGGAACAGTGAAAACAACGCATAATAGGCTATACTCGACGCCGACTCCGCCGCGTTTGTTTCACCAAAGCTTTGAAACGTACGCTTCAGAATCATTGGAATACCAAAGGCTCGCGCATCTACCCATTCAAAAGCGGCGATGACTCGTGTCTTAAGATCCATATTTACTCCAAATCTCCGTAAGCCCAATTAATTTTAAGAATTCTACGTGACGCAAATCATATACACAAGAAGTGCCTTTAACAGTAGGCGGGACTATTTTCCCCTAGCTAAAATGAATCCTGACTGTTACACTCTGCCGGCTTTCTGGTATAATAGCAGACATAACATGTTAAAACCGATCAACCGGGTCGGAAAGCGAGGCGCATCGATGCAACAAACAAGACCAACCCGTCCTCCCAGAAAAAGCTGGCTTGACCGGCTGTTGGAGCAGCCTATTTTAGCCGCCATTTTATTGACTGTGGTGGCGATTCTGGCTTTATTGATTTGCGCTTTGGCCTACCTACTGCTCGGAGTAGGCACGGCCATCTCAACGCTGCCGACGCCAACCCGCAATGTAGATTTTGCCATCCCCACTAACCAGGTCACCCCCATCGCTACGCCTCCCACCGGCTCAGCCTCGATCGCCTTGCTGCCGGTGCAAGGGGATTCCGGTACGTTGATTACCATCACCGGCCAAGGTTGGACGCCCGGCGATACCGTCTCCGTCCAGGTCGATGATCCGACAGGCACGCAGGGTCTGGTCACGCTCGTCACCAATGTGCCGGTAGCCAGCAACGGTGCCTTCATCGCCTCGTTTTTGCTACCGGCCAATACCGGCTGGGCCAACCTGACCACCGTCCGAGTCACCGCCGCCTCGACCACCACCGCCACCAGAACCGCGGCCGAGTTCAGTGTGGTCGAACCGAGCCAGCCAACGCCCCCTGTTTCGCCCACACCGATTCCTTTGCCCCCGGACAATGGTAATAACGATAATAATGTGATCATCGTTCCGACCCCGACCACTATCATTATTCCATCCATCGGCAATTGGCAGGCCGAATATTTCAATAATACTAATTTGAGTGGCTCGCCCGTGGTGGTCCGCAACGAAGCCGGCATCGATTTCACCTGGAGCAGCGACGGCCCTTCGCCCGATCTGCCGGCCTCGGGCTTTTCGGCCCGCTGGCTGCGCACCTACGATCTGGAAGCCGGGCTGTACATCTTCAATATTCGCGCGGATGATGGGGTGCGGTTGTGGCTAAATGACGATTTAATTATCGATGAGTGGTTTGTCACGCCGCCGCGCCAGATCAGCGCCGACTATTTCATCCGGTTCAGCGGCCGCCACGAAGTGCGCATCGAGTACGCCAACTTCACGCCTGGCGGTTCGGTTCGCTTCTGGCTGGAAAAAGTGGGTGGGGCGCCGCCGCCTAACCCCGGCCCGCCCTACTTTAGCTGGCGCGGAGCCTACTGGCCCAACGTCAACCTTTTTGGTGAGCCGCTGCTGGTCCGCGACGATCCTAGTATCAACTTCGATTGGAGTACCGGCGCGCCCGCCCCCGGCATGCCGAACAACAACTTCTCAGTCCGCTGGGACCGGCTCATCGATTTCGAGCCCGACAGCTATCGTTTTACATTGGTGGTTGATGATGGGGCGCGATTGTGGATCGACGACCGGCTGATCATCGACGAGTGGCGCGACGGCATCCGCCGCGAGGTGTCCCGCGATTATGCCCTCAGCGGCGGCACTCACGCGGTTCGAGTGGAATATTACGACCGCACCGGCGACGCGGTGATCGAATTTCGTTGGAGTCGGAGCGCGGTTATGACCCCGACAGCCACGAATGTCGCCTCATTTCCCGATTGGAAGGGCGAGTACTGGCCGAACGCCAACTTGGCCGGACAGGTGACTTTAACTCGCAACGATCCGGTCATCAACTTCAACTGGGGTTTTAGCTCGCCCGATTCGTCGCTGCCCGCCGATAACTTCTCGACGCGCTGGAGCCGGACGGTTCACTTTGCACCGGGCCTTTATCGCTTCACCGCCGATTTTGACGACGGGCTGCGCTTTTACGTTGACGGCGGTTTGGTTCTGAATGAGTGGACAGACACCACCAGTTTGCGCACCCGGACCATCGACCTGAGCCTCAACGGCTCCCGGCAGTTGGTGGTTGAATATTACGATCGCACCGGCAGCGCCCAGGTTCAGTTTGGTTGGGAACTGATTCCGGCTACGGCCACACCGACCGGGACATTAACGCCGTCTCCGTCACCTACCGCTACCGGCACGGCCACAGGCACGGCCACAGCTACCGCTACGGATGTTTCGACAACGACACCCACACCCACCCTGACCTTAACCCTAACCCCAACCCTGACCGACACCCCTACCCAGACACCCACAGCCATTCTAACCGCGACCGCCACGCTGACGGTAACCGCCACTATTTCGCCTTAGACGCTGTTTTGCCAAGGGATATAGCCTCGATCTTCCTCTGATCGCTCGGCCCTCTGACCATGGACGGCTGACCACTGACCGCCGAACATCAGCGAGCGCATCAGTTTTTTGGCGGTCAGTGGTCAGCAAGCGGCGGTCGCCATTTGAACTATTCGGGCATATATTGAGCAATGCCTTGCCCAAATGACCAATTCTCCTTGGCCACTTCGATCAGCGTAATAAAGACATCCTCAGAACGAAGACCGGGCCGTTCAGCCAGTAACTCAGTAATGCGGCGATACAGCGAGCGCTTCTGCTCTACCGTCCGCCCGAAACTGATGGTTATTTGCAGAATGACCAGTTGGTCGGTGCGGGGGATATTCAAATATAAGGGATCATAGATAAATTGGTCGGCGGCATATTCCGTAATCAGTTGGAAGCGATCGGCCGGCGGTATGTTAATCGTTTCAACCAGGGCTTGATGCACGCCATCAGCGATGGCCCGCTGATCAGATGGGGCCGTGCCTGTGCGGAGTGCAATCTGTACTAACGGCATAGAAA
>JAGRCC010000137.1 GCA_020433785.1 Anaerolineae bacterium | reverse complement strand
TGGTGGGGTCGGTGCCGGTGGCCATCGCCGCCAGTAAGTCAGGATCAAAGCCCGGCCCTATCCCGATAGTAAACAGGCTGACATTGTGGTTGGCGGCCTGCTGGGCATAATAGATAGCGCAGTTGTAGGGGCGGCGGCCCTGACCGCGAGTACCGGCCCACAAATTGTCGGCGGCGGGGCAGTTGTCATCGTCATTGGGGATGCCGTCCGTCATCAAAATGAGAACACGCCGGGCCATGCCTTGCCGGTCGCAGACGCGCTTGTCGTTGATGGCAGGCGCGCAGTCGCTGGTGATGCCGGTGTTATTGGGCGTCTCAATCCCCAACTCCTCCAGCCCTTCGCGCAGTCCCTCCGGTATGTTGGTCCCCCCGTTAATTCTGTGGATTTCAACGCTGCGGATCACTTGCGTGAACGAGATGGGGTTGGTAGCCGGGTCAAAGCATTTTAGCACCCCTAGAACGTCATTCGCGGCGGCCCAGCGCAAACATTGCAGTTCAGCCCGCTGCCGGATACCGTTGGTAGTGCCGTTGAAGACATTATTTGAGAAGGCCACCAACGCCAATTGATCGATGGCCGGGTCGAGCAGATCAGCCAGGTATTTGACGCCCTCTTTCTCGCTGCGGATAGGGTCTTCATCATGGTACAGATCGTTGTTCAAATGGTTGGTTAGAGATAAGACCTGCGTGCAGCCAATCCCGGCCCCGCCAGCGCCGTAAAGGCTAGATGTCGAATCGGCACTGCTGGTTTTACAACTGCACTGGTCCGGATCGACCGTTTGGCCAAAAACCGGATTGCAGACATTGCAGGCTTCGCGAGTGCCGGAACCGATGGTCGCCGGTGGGCCGTGCCCCCCGTTTTGATTGAGAAAGTTTTTAAAGGCCGTCGTAATGCCGGACGCATTTCCCCGAACCGAACCGGCTTCATCAATGGTCGTGTTGACGTCGCCGCCGGCAAAATCGGTAAAAATGATTTTATCGACCTGGAAGCCGGCGCTGCCCTGGTACAGCCGGAGTGTCTGCTGCACCCCGCTGGTCGTGGCCACCGAGCCTAATTTCAACCAGCGCCATTTGTTGTTGTCAGGTAAGCGATAGTCGTTGGATTGATCCAAATTGGTGAAATCGCGGCCCTGAACGTCGCTCCAACTGCTGTCATCGGCCCGGCCAATTTGCCAAAAGATAGCCTTACGCCACGCCGGCAAATTACGAAATCCCGCCGGATTATCGGCTGGGCTGCGGCCGTTCCACGCCCAGCCATACCCCCCGGAACCTTGCGCTCGAATCCACACATGGGTATTGCCGCTCCAGTCAGGCGTAAAATCATACTCCACGTAGGGGGGCGTACTGGGCGGATATGGCTCACCAAGCGTATCAGCTAATGATTTCCAGCAAGTCCCGCTTAAATTCGGCCCCTGAAAACATTCATTATTGTAAGCCGCGCCTTGAAGTTGGGGATACTCGTTGACATTACTTTGGCTATAAACCGGGAAAGGATGCGCTCGGATATAAGCGCCGCGAGAGTCCATGCCTGACGCATCCCGACCGTTAGGTCGTTGAATTACCCAGAAACCCTGACCGACCACCCGCCGTTCGAACTGCCAGCCCTGCCACGGCACGTCCCGCGAGTAAAGCTCCGCTTCGTGGACAAAATATTTATTGCCGCTGGGGTCAACAATTGACTGGGGTGTTTGCGTACAGACATTTGTTGTGGTGACATCGGGCAGCGGATTAAAAGTACCGTTGGCCGGCCAAGGATTAGCGATAATGTCGAATTTGGGGTTTGTACTACCCACCGGTTCCCAACAGTCGAAGCACGTGGTCTCAAAATCCATCGAGCCGGAAGCGTCAAAGACCACGGCGATATCCAACGGAGGCGGCGTTACGGCATCATCGGCGGTGGCCGGGTTGAGCCAGCCACTACCGGCCCAAATTAGCCCGATCCCTAAAACAGCCGACACCGCTAAGAGTAGCCACATATTTCTCTTCATTTTTCTCTCCAGTCATTTGAGGCAAGACTACTTTTTATAGTGTCTAACCAAGCCTCTTCTGACCAAAAAAGCCAGAAGTTTGATCCACGAAAGACACGAAGTTACACCAATAAAAGATAAAAAATTTAGTGTTCCTTGGTGTGCCTTCGTGGATTATATCGCTTTGTTTGGTTCCGGCTCGTCCGGGTTAGGACTTATGCAGTTGGAAGTATCGAATCCAGGCGATAGTCACTTAACGGCGACAAATCGACCTCTTTGGGCTAAACGGACGTTTATTTTCGGCAAAAAGTGACCGTCACCTTTTGAACTGGATATAAACACACCCTCTATTTTCATGTCATTTGGCCATTAAGCCCCCACATTTTTTCAATTTTTCCGCGATCGATTCGCTCATCCTCTCTGTTTTTGCATCCAAAATCGAGATCGATTCGCTCACACCCCTCGTTTTTTCATAAAAATCGAAACCAATTAGCTCACACCCCTCGTTTTTTCATAAAAATCGAAACCAATTAGCTCACACACCCCGTTTTTTCATAAAAATCGAACCCAATTAGCTCACACCCCTCGTTTTTTCATAAAAATCAAGACCAATTAGCTCACACCCCTCGTTTTTTCGTGAAAATCGAGGCCAATTAGCTCACACCCTCCGTTTTTTCGTGAAAATCGAGGCCGGTTAGCTGACGCTCCTCGTTTTTTCGTAAATATCGAGACCGGTTTTTAGAAAGAAGAAATAAAACATCGACTAAATGAATTATTGTAGGGTTATGAAACAAAAAAAGAGACGCCTTTTCAGACGTCTCTTTGCACAAAAATTTGGGCTCAAGTTTTGAATAGCATGTCATTTCAAAGTCACCGGTGACACCACTCAATCGCTGCCAACAGATGAACAACGACTGTAGTATAACACTAAAAAAGTAAGAAGTCTATAGACAAAAATTAGGGCAGCCGTCCGCTTAGCCTTACTCCACGGCAAATTCGGACACAACCACAAAATCAGCGCCATCGGGCAGCAGCAGCCGTTGGCCGGTGTCGAAATCGTAAAAGCCGGTGATGAGGCGATAGGCGCCGGGCGGCAGGCCGTTCTCCGGGAGGGGCAGGGTAAAGGTATCGACTACGATTTCGCCGGGCGACCAGCGGTTCGTGGGGTAGAGGCCGTTGAAGGGCTGGCTGTCCCAGCCGCTGACGACCTCGCCGTTTTGGTTGAGCAGTTGCAGGAAAACGGTGTAGGGTTTGTCGGTGGGCTGGAGGGATTGCCAGTGGAAGGTAATGGGCAGAGATTGGAGATGGGAGATGGGAGATGGGAGATGGGGAGATGGGGAGATGGGAGATTGGGGGAAGGTGAGGCCGGTGAGTTGGATGGAGTCGGCGAAGGTGGCCGATAAGGGCAGGGCGGGCGAACGCGGGTCAGCGTCGTCGGGCGTGACGTAGAAAAGGCCGAGGTGGATTTGATCGATGGGTTCCGGGGCGTCGTCATTGGGGGAGGTGACCGGCGCGCCGTTGATGGCCTGGATGGGTAGGCGTTCGCCGGTATGGCGGTCGAAAAAGCCCAGTCGGATTAGATAAGGACCAGGCGCGGTGTCGGGACCGAGCCAGAGGGTGTGCTGGGTGGGTAAAATGCCGTTGGGCCGCCAGCGATACATATCCTCGCGAAAGGCTTCGCCCTCCCACTGGTTGATCGGGTTGCCGGCGCTGTCGACAATTTGCAGGAAGAGACGGCTGTCAAACGTGAGGTCGGTTAGGCTGCGCCAATAGAGATTGAGCGTGATGGGTTGGTTGGGCCGGGCCACCTCCGGGATGACCTCGTAGCCGATTAACTGGGCTTGGTCGGCCCAACGGATATCGGCCACGCGCCGGGGGGTGGTGTCGGTGAACATCGGCAGGAGCGGCGAGGGATCGAGCAGAGTGCGGAAGTCGGCCAGGCGGCGACCAAAGCGGTCGAGATACGTCTCCGGCTCGATCGTTTGCATGGCCTGCCGCAAGTAGCTCTGCTCCGCCTGTCGAGGCGGGCGTGAGACGTAGACCACGCCGTGCCCATCCGGCCGGCGAGCCAGCCAGACGTAGGCCGGCAGTTCCGGAATGTTGGCCACGTTGAGCATACGGAAGTTGTCGGGCAGGGTCACGAGTTTGACCGGGCCAGAGAGGGTATCGGGCGCGGGTTGTTCGGTGAACTGATCGTGCAGCAGGTAGCGGGTGGTGGGGTGAACGTAAATCTGGAAGGGCAGGATAACCGGCGACTCGCGGGTCAGGTCGGCCACGTGCTCGATAAAATCGACCAGCGGGG
>JAGRCC010001127.1 GCA_020433785.1 Anaerolineae bacterium | reverse complement strand
TGCGCGACACCGAGCAGGTGCCGCTGCTGGAAGAGGGCGGCATTACCGGCTTTTTCCGGCGCGAAGTGCTGCCCCACGTGCCGGACGCCTGGATTGATGACAGCAAAACCGCCATTGGCTATGAAATCCCCTTTACCCGCCACTTTTACCAGTACCAACCGCTGCGCCCCGTCGAGTCCATCATTGCCGACATCCGGGCGCTGGAAGCGGAGACGGATGGCCTGTTAGGGAAGATAACATCAGCATTGGAGGGTCGTAGTGCCTGAAGCGATAGCAAGTTCTCGGAACATGAGGGCAACTGGTGAGCCGTGGCTTGGAGACATTCCCATTGATTGGGAATTGATGCCGGCTAAACGTTTATTTCGAGAAATTAGTATTAAAAATCACCCAGATGAGACGCTTTTGTCAGCGACTCAGGAATATGGCGTTGTACCCCGAGATATACTACCTGATCGAGTTGTGATGCCGACAGGAAATCTAGAAAGCTTTAAACTGGTAACATCGGGCGATTTTGTAATTAGTTTACGATCATTTCAGGGTGGAATTGAATATTCAGAATATCGAGGTCTCGTTAGCCCTGCATACACTGTTATTCGGCCAACAAAAAAAATAAATCGTCGCTTTTTCGCTTATCTAATGAAATCCTACCCCTTTATTCTCGATCTCAATAAGGCAATCACCGGTATTAGAGATGGAAAAAACATCAGTTATAAGGAATTTGAAAAGCTTATTCTCCCAATCCCACCCCGCGCCGAGCAAGACGGCATCGTCGCTTTTCTGGATGAGCGGCTGGCCGACATCGACCGCTACATCGCCGCCAAGCAGCGCCTGATCGAACTGCTCAACGAACAAAAGGCGGCCATCATCAACCGCGCCGTCACGCGCGGCCTCGACCCGGATGCGCCGCTGAAGGAGTCGGGTATCGAGTGGTTGGGGGAAATTCCTGTAGAGTGGAAAATGAAGAAAATCGGTTACATCGCGAAGGTAGGCAATGGTTCAACGCCCAACCGTAGCGAAACTCAATACTGGTCAGATGGTACTTTTCCCTGGTTGAATAGTTCATCCGTAAACCAAGGTATTATAACTCTGGCAGATCAATTTGTTACTCAAAAAGCACTGGTTGAATGCCACTTGCCCATTGTTGAACCAAATAGTGTTTTAGTTGCAATCACCGGACAAGGGAAAACGCGTGGCACTGCTGCTCTTGTAACATTTGAGACAACGATCAACCAACATATTGCCTATATTTCGCTAAACTCAGAAACAATTAGTTCAGAGTATCTATTTGCGCTGCTTAGAGGTCTTTATTCTCACCTTCGTTACATTAGTGATGGGCACGGCGGTACACGAGGCGCACTAACCTGTGATGATCTGAAGAAACTAAAAATACCCGTTCCCCCTATTAATCAACAGAAAAAGATTTTGTTACAGATTAACCAGACGACGGCACAAGTTGACAAAGCTATCACTGAAACCGACAGAGAAATCGAATTGATGCAAGAACTACGCACGGCCCTCATCGCCGAGGCGGTGACGGGGAAGCTCGATGTGAGTAACCAAAGGTAGCCATCAGGACAGGTTGCCTCGCAATTTAACAATCTATTTATACCAGAAAATAAGGAGCCTTCACATGGAAATCGGCACAATTCTAAACCAGATTGATCTCGGCGCGATGGCCCTGCCGGAGTTTCAGCGGGGCTATGTCTGGAATCGTAACCAGGTACGAGACCTGATGGCCTCGCTTTACCGTCGTCACCCGGTCGGCGGGCTGCTGGTGTGGGTCACCAAAACAGGCCAGGCCGACGCTCGCGGAAATCAAACCCTATCGGCCGGCAATGTGGAGCTGATTTTGGACGGCCAGCAGCGGGTCACGTCGCTGTACGGCATTATTCGCGGTACGCCGCCGCCCTTTTTTGAGGGCAACAAGAGCGCCTTTACCGATCTTCACTTCAATATGGCCGACGAGAAGTTTGAATTCTATGGACTGGTCAAAATGCGTGATAATCCCCATTGGGTCAGCGTAACCGACTTAATGAAACAGGGCTTGACCCCGTTTATCAATCGAATTACGCAAGATCCGCACCTTCAACTGGACGCCGGAACCTATATCGAACGGCTTTCCCGGCTACAGAGTATTGAGAAAATTCAGTTCCACATTGAGAAAGTGACCGGTCCGGATAAAACGGTAGATGTAGTCGTTGATATTTTCAATCAAGTCAATAGCGGCGGCACCAAGCTATCCAAAGGCGATCTGGCTCTGGCCCGCATTTGCGCCGAGTGGCCCGATGCCCGGCAGGCGCTGCGCTCGGCCTTAAAGAGTTGGAGCAGAGCCGGCTTTTACTTCAAAATGGATTGGCTGCTGCGTAACATCAATGTGGTGCTAACCGGTGAAGCCCTCTTTTCAGCCTTAAAAGACGTCGACGCCCAGGCGTTTGAATCGGCCTTGAAGCAAACCGAAAAGGCGATCAATTATTTACTCAACCTGATCGGTGGACGGTTGGGGTTAGATCATGACCGGGTGCTGGGCGGTCGTTACGCTTTGCCCATTATGGCTCGCTACGTCGTCAAGAACGGCGGTCAGCTTGATACCGCTGCCAAGCAAAACCGGCTGCTCTACTGGTACATTCACAGCATTTTATGGGGGCGCTTTGCCGGCTCCACCGAGTCGGTCCTCAATCAGGATTTAGCGGCAATGGAGAGCAGCCCGGATCCGCTGGGCGGTTTAATTGACCAACTCCGCATCTGGCGCGGTGACCTGGTCGTCCGTCCGGAAAACTTTGCCGGCTGGAGCCTGGGCGCGCGCTTCTATCCGATGCTTTACCTCTTAACGCGCGTCGGCGATGCCCAAGATTGGGGTACCGGACTGCCGCTTAAAGCCGGGATGTTGGGTAAAACCAGCCAGCTTCAGGTCCACCACATCTTTCCCAAGTCTCAACTTTACCAGCGGAACTTGGGCAAGGCGCAGGTCAATGCCCTGGCTAACTTCTGTTTTTTGACCCAGACAACCAACCTGACTATCAGCAACACCTTGCCGGAAAAATATTTCCCGGAAATCGAAGCCAAACATCCGGGGGCGCTGGCCTCGCAGTGGATCCCGCTGGATGAACAACTCTGGAAAACAGAAAACTATCTGGACTTTTTAAGAGCTAGACAAACTTTGTTGGCCACAGCCGCCAACGATTTTCTCGATAGTTTACTGATCAGCGCCGCCACTCAATCGGTGGCAGATGATGGGGCCGTAAGAGCGGTAGCCACGCTGGGTGGGATTGACGGCCAGGACGAAGAAGAGTTACTGCTCAAAACCAACATTTGGGTGGATGAGCAGGGTCTGCCGGAAGGCGAGCTGCTGTATGAGTTGACCAATAAAGAGACCGGCGAGGTAATGGCTCTGCTTGATTTAGCCTGGCCGCTGGGGGTGCAAACCGGTCTCAGTGAGCCGGTGGCGCTGCTCATCGATGAAGATATCCAGACCTTAGAGGTGGCCAGCGAAGAAGGCTTCCGCTGCTTCACCGATGTTGAGTCATTCAAAAACTATGTTACCCATGAGGTGCTGGCCCTAGAGATGGCTTGAGTGAAAATGACTGATCGACACATCGATCGTATGTTTTTTGCGGCAAGTGGGTATCCGCCGCTATCTGAGGTGTGATCGACGTGTTGATCGGACCTTCGGAACCTATCTGAGGTGTGATCGACGTGTTGATCGGACCTTCCGGACCTATCGGAGGTGTGATCGACGTGTCGATCGGACCTTCGGAACCTATCTGAGGTGTGATCGACGTGTTGATCAGACCTTCTGGACCTATCGGAGATGTGATCGACGTATCGATCAGACCT
>JAGRCC010000136.1 GCA_020433785.1 Anaerolineae bacterium | reverse complement strand
TCAAGAATATGGTTGTTATCATCAACCGGAATGTGGGCGTAAAAGAGATGAATCTGATGTCGGCGGCAGTCAGCCTCGATACCGGCCAGAACCGGGTATAGAAATGGTTTGCCAGAGGCGAATCGTTTGGACCGGCTTTCATAATCAGTTCCAGATTGGTTACTTTTGGCTGCGGCTGCGGTGCAGGAATGCTGGAGATATACCCCAGCGACAAATCACTTTCCATGACACGCTGGCGGGTTTCGGAGCCATGCCCGGTTAATTCGTGACACCGGGGATACGGTGGCCGGCGATATGCTGCTGAAGCGCAGCATAGGCTAAAACCCCAACCACGCCTAATAGAGGCACCATTATCAGCGACTGCAAACCAGCCCCCAAGGTCGATTGGTCGGCGAGCCAGCCGGTAACCCAGGCCCCTAGCCCGCCCGGCGCCCAACCAAGGCCCATCACCAATGACGAGGCCAAGCCAACGCCGTTGGGCCAGGCTTCTTGGGCCATCACGATGGTTACCGGAAAACTGGCCCCAATCATCAGCCCCATAAGCGCGATAAGGACAACCTGCCACAGGACAGATGCATGCAGGAAGCCCCACTGAGCCAGAGCCAAAACGGCCAGGCTTATGGCGACAATCCGCCAGCGCCCTAACCAATCGGACAGCGGGCCGCCGGTCATACTGCCCACGCCAACGGCAAC
The DNA here is from genome assembly GCA_020433785.1 of Anaerolineae bacterium. Next base: position 5,277 of record JAGRCC010000136.1, on the reverse strand, counting down.
AAGAAAGATCGACAGCACCTGGCCGCCAAAACCAATCGACTGCCCCTGGCTTTGAATCCACTCCGGTAGATACGTTATCATCGAAACCTGAAACCAAGAGCGGGTCATAACCACAAAGGTTACCAGCGCCAGGCTAAGCATGACTGTTCGGGGCATTTTGACCGGTGAGGCGGAAGTAGAGCGTGACTTGGAGTCTGTGGCCCGGTTGAGATCGAAATCGTTGAGTTGCTGGTACAACAGCAATGCGGTGAGCAGTGCCACGGGGATAACAACTATCGTACCGGGTAAACCCAACCACCCTATGCCCATCGCCACCCATAGCGGACTCATCGCGGCCCCTAAATTTCCTCCGACCGAGAAGAAGGACATGGCAGTGCCCCGATTCTCTTTGGCGCTGGCAGCAGCCAGGACTGCGCCTGCCGGATGAAACGCCGCCGATCCCAACACACCAAGGCCAACCAAAACCACAATGGCCCAATAACTGCCGGCCAGGCCGATTAACCCCATCAACACCCCGAGCCAGGCGATGCTAAACACAATCATGCGATCGGCTCCAAAGCGATCGCTCAGATAGCCAAAAAACGGCATAGTCAACGCGCCAAACAGCGAAATCACCAACGCAATCAACCCAATTTGGCTATAACTTAGCTCAAATGTGGTAATGAGCAGCGGGTAGACAATCGGCAAGAAACTGGCGGATAGTTCTAACACGAAATGGGCCAGGGCCGTGAGAAAGACAAAGCGAGATAGATACGTGGTCATAGCAAACTCCTTCCGTTGACGGATATATTCCAGGAGTATACTGCTATTCGCGCTTCTGAGCTTGCCGGATTCGGCCAAAAATTTGTTCTAATCGGCCAAATGAGGGTATCTTTAAACCAGGCCATTCAAAAATTTAACGAAAAATAGTTATCAATGAGACAATTATGAGGTTACCCGATCCGAGTATTGACAACGCTCCGGCTCTTGCTTTTTGTTACGCGATGGACTTTGAGCCGGGGACGCATGGCTGGCATGCCCACAATCGGCATCAACTTGTGTATGCGGTTAGCGGTGTACTGCAATTGGAGGCTGAAGGGGGGCAGTGGTTGTTGCCCCCCCAGCGCGCCGCCTGGGTCGCCGCCGATAAACCACACTTGACGCGCTATCTTACACCGGTCTCATTGCGGTCAATCTGTTTTGATCCCACTTTTCCCGATGTACCGCAGGCCGATTCGCGCGTTTTTTCGGTGACTCCTCTAGCCCGGGAGATGATTGTATACGGCATGCGTTGGGGCACCGATCGCGATCCCGATGATACCAAAGCCAATCTGTTTTTTCAAACGCTGGCAGTCTTGTGCCAGGAATGGATGGCCGATGAACCTTCTTTCCGGCTGCCTCGAGCCAAAACGCCGGAGTTAGCCCAGGCCATAGAATATACCTTGGAGAATTTGCAAGAGATCACGATTGATGAGGTAACTGTCACCGCTAATCTATCGGCCCGCACGCTGCGGCGGCGGATGCAGCAAGAGACCGGCATCTCCTGGCAAAAATTTCTGCACACGGCTCGGATGATGCGGGCGATGGAGTTACTCGCCACGCCTGAGGCTCAAGTCACTGAAACGGCCTTGGCGGTTGGGTACAACAGTTTAAGTGCTTTTATTCGCGCTTTCACCCGTTTTACAAGCGAGACGCCTAGCCATTATCGACAGCGGGTGCAATCGTAGAGCAATCTAAACCAACTTCGGACGGAAGATATTCAGCAGCAGAGGAAAAACACCCAGCGTAAATAACGCCGAAAGCGACAAGCCGAAGACAATCGCCCAGGCCAGGCCGGACCAGACCGGATCATTGGCGATGGTCAAACTGCCCAGTACCGTCGTGGCCGACGTGAGTAAAATAGGGCGTAGACGGGCCTCTCCAGCCCCCAGTAAGGCCTCATGCACGGTTTGCCCCTCGGCCAGGCTCTGCCCGTAATACTCAAGGTAGAGGATGGCATTGTTAACCACAATTCCCATAAGGGCAATAAAGCCGATTAGCGAGGTAGCAGTCAAAAAGGTACCCCAGGTGGCATCCAGGAGCGCAAAACCGGGAAGAATGCCGATGAACCCCAGTGGAATGGTCGTCATAATCAGAGCCGGGGCCAAAAAAGAGCGAAATTGGGCAATCAAGACCGCGTAAATCAGAATGAAGGCCACAATCATCGCCAGGCCCAAATCACGGAAGTTTTCCAACGTCATCTCCCATTCGCCGCCCCATAAAATGGCATAGGCGTTTTGCTGCTTATCCTGAAAATGTAAGCCGAACAAATCCCACGACTCCAGCTTCCCCTCATTGGGAAACTGATAACCGTTGCCAATCAGGTCGAACATCAGGTCGATTACAGCGTAGACAACGCTGCGGTTATCCATTTCGGCGGTGACATACGTGGTCGAGCCTCGCTCATCCCGGATCAAGGCCGCCGTCTGGCGACCGCTCACCGGGGTAACCAGTTCGCTTAAGGGGATATTATGCCCCTGTTGTGATTTGATATCGATGCGGCTCAAATCTTGAAGTTGGTTGCGGGCCTCAAATGGATATTCCAGCGTAATGTAGGAAAACTCATTGTGCTCCGGTAAATGGTACTGCCCGATATTTCGGCCGTCGGTGGCCGTTTGCAGCGCATCAACCACGTTGGCCGTGGCAATGCCGGTCCGATTGGCCTTACTATAATCGATCACAAACGTCGTGCGAGGATAAGGCGTTTCGATGGAGCTTTGAATATCGACCACCCCCGCAGTTGCTCTCATTTTGGCCATCATGTCGTGGGCCACGGCCCGGCGGACGGCCGGGTCAGGCCCTTTGATCTTAGCCACCAAGGTTGCTTGAACCGGCGGGCCGGGTGGGTCTTCGATGAATTGCACGGTAAAGCCGGAGGCGTCGTAAACTCGGATGGCCGGACTCTGGGCAAAATAGTCCCGCATCCGCGACACAATCGCGCCGGACTGCATAGGTCGTTGTTGGGGGGGGATGATATTGACCCGCAAGGTGATAAAATGACGCCCGCTGCGCTGTTCGGCTCCCTTATAAAGGCCGTTAAAATCGATAACCGGCGCCATACCGATAAACTCTTGCACGGACTGGGTGTAGGGGTCCCGCAGCAGAAGCGCCACGGCCATATCAGCGACCTCCAGGCTCTTGCCCAAATCTGTCCCTTCCGGACCGTCGATGTAAACGTAGTATTGGCGTTTATCCGCCCCCGGTAGCATGCGAAAATGCACCAACTTCAGCACCGGGAAGGTCAGCACGATCACCAACAGCAAAAAGGTGAGGCCCAAGAAGGTGTATTGTCGCCACTTGGCGTGCAAGAGCCAGCGTAAGTTCGATTGATACAGCCTGGTCAACAGATCGAAAGAGCCGGCAATGGCGCGAAAGGGGGCGGTCAACCCGTGAATAAGTTTGGCAATCGGATGAGAACGCGATGGTTCAATCTCTGTCTCCGGATCGGTCCGGCTGGAACGAAAAGCGATTGAAGCTAAAAAAGGGGTCATGGTGTAAGCGACAAGCAAGGACATCAGCAGCGCCATCGGCACAAAAAATGAGAGCGGCCCCATATAAGCGCCCATTAGCCCGCTGATTTGAGAGGTCGGCAAAAAAACAATCACCGAAGTGATGGTAGATAGAAGCAGGCCAATCCCCACTTCGTTGACGGCCAGGGAGATGGACGTGGGCAGCGGCAGTGGCTTCTTAACGTAGCGACTGAGATTATCGACGACCACCGTGGCCGAATCGACCAGTAACCCCAACGAAAGAATCAAGGCAAATAGGGTAATCCGGTTGATGGTCTGCCCGGTGAAGTAGCCGACCACAAACACCAAAGCCAATGACAGCGGGATGGCAAAAGCGACCAAAATGGCCGATCGCAGGCCCAAAAACAGCAGCAACACCAATGAAACAATGCCAATACTTTGCATTAGACTGGTGCCCAGGCCCAAAACCGCTTCTTCGGCCACTTCGCCGTCATTACGGTAAACCTGGTAAGCCAGTTCGTTGTATTCACCATGTTCCATAATATGCGCCAACTCGCTCAAAATAGTGTTGGCGATGGCCACCGTGCTTTCGCCTTTCCGTTTGGCAATGGACAGAAACACGACCGGCTCGCCGGTTTGCTCGGGCCGGCTCACCCGCACGTAGGAGGTTTTTTCGGTATACCCATCGACCACCGTGGCAATATCCTGCAATCTGACATCCGGTTTTAAATAGAGATCGCGCAGACTATCGAGGCTGAGTGACCCGTCCACGGTGACTTCTTGCAGCACCTCCTCATTTCGAATGGTACCGACCGTATGATGGATGTTATTAGCGGTAATCGTTTGCTCAATTTCTTGGGGACTGATGCCGCGATCCTGCATCCGGGCCGGATCGAGGATGATGCGCAAGGCCCGCCTTTCCCCGCCGTGGACCTCCAGATTAGCCACTCCGGCAATTTCCCGAAGTTTATCCATAATGGGGATAATTTGGTTGCGCACTTCATTCTGAGACAGCGTTGGCGAGGTAAAGCCGATAGTCACAATCGGCACGTCATCAGGACTAACCGGCTGAATCAGCGGATTCTCCATACCGGGCTGCATCTCGTTCAAGGAAGCGGAAATCTTAGATTGGACCCGCGTTTTAGCCGTTTCTAAATCTTCGCCGATGTTGAACTCAACGGTGACAATAGACACCCCACCATCGACCGAGCGCGAGTAGATGGCGTCAACGCCGGGAATATCAGCCAGCCGCTCCTCAAGTTCCAAGGTGATATACTGTTCCACCTCGGCCGCTGTCGCGCCCCGGTATTCCACTTGAACCCGAAAAACAGGCATGACAACCGTAGGGTTATACTGTTTGGGGGTAAAGGTATAGGTAAAAGCGCCAAAAGCGATGATACCAATGAGGAGGAGAATACTCAGTGCGGAATTTTCCACAAAGAAGCGAGCAATTTTGCCGGCAAAATTCAGGTTCATTGGTTAGTCCGTAGGGTAGAATTTGAGAATTCATAGACTGTAAGACGCAATTCAATGTAGCTTATCTATTCAGAACTGTTTTAAACCCTTTTTAGCTACAGGCAGCCACAATTATCACACATATTATCAGAATAGTAACAAAGAGCTGCGAAATAAGTGCGAATATATATGAGTTACGCAGTTCAAAAGGTGACAGTCACTTGGGGGTGATAAATCGACCTGTATAGGTTAAACGAACGTTCATTTTTGATAAAAAGTGACTGTCACCTTGTTCGTTACACCGACACTGCGTAAGTCATAACCCGGACCAGCC
>JAGRCC010000135.1 GCA_020433785.1 Anaerolineae bacterium | reverse complement strand
GTTGAAAGTAGACCGGCCCAATGTTCAGCCACAGCCGCGCCCCAAAACCACTTGGATTGACGCCAAAGATGAGCGTGCTGGCCAGCAGCAAAATACCGCCGATCAACCAGGTGTATTTGTAGCGACCGAGCCAGTTGAGGTTTTTGGGAATAAGATTAATCAACAGCAGTAGAACGGTGGCGATGACTAACCAAAAAAGTTGACGACTGACAAATACCGGCGCTAACCGCTGAATTAGCACCAGTCCTAAACCGCTTAGAAAGAACGTCAGAGGTAATAGGATCGGATCGCCGGCCAGATGTGGCCGGCGGAGGTCCAGCCAATAGATCACCAACCCACCGCAGGCCATTAGTATAAACAACGGCACAAAGGTGGTCAGGCTTAGGTCGTGATCAACCAGGGCCAGTTGCAGCAGAGACAGCCCGGTGAAGAGTAAGGCCAAGGCCCAGAGCCAGTACGACGGCCGACGAATGACCGCCGACCGCTGATGACTGATGGGTGACGGCAGATTAATCATTGGGATTATGGTCATCGTCAAGTAAATAGGGTTCGGGTTCTTCACGGAGGGAAGGGAGCGACTTGTTCTTAATTAGAGCGTGTCGAAAAGCTTGAAGTTTGGCGAATAGTTTTTCGCTGGCGCGATAAGCATTACGCAACGGTTCGGAATCCTTAAGATATTGACGGCGATTGATTAAATGCTGGCAGGCTACGGTTTCGATCAGCGAACGAACAGCCAAACCGAGAAATCTGGCTTGCTCTATATTACTCTGACTGGTTGAACCTTCAGCAATATTGAGGGCAACGCTAGTAGCCGCTCGTGTAATTTGACTCTGAAGGTTATACTTTTCAGATGAGGGCAGTTGTTTCGCAATATCATACACCAGATCGGTATATTCCATAGCTAACTGCCAAACTTCTAGCTGCTCGAACTTGTACGCCATTACTCACCTAGAAATACGGCGGTCAACCGTCGGCGGTCGGCGGTCACTTTACGAGTAGTACTTGCCGATAAAAAGATCAAGCTTCTCCCAGGTATCACCCGGCACATTCTGGCGACTGCGGCTGCTGATGATCGCGTTAGCTAAGGCGTGGTGGCTGGGCCAGTCGGGTTCGCCGGCCAATTTGACCACAATGTTGCGAATGGCCTGTTTGGCGATATCGACATTGGCGTTGAGGTTGGCGATGACCGCGTCAACAGAAACCGGACCTTCCTCCTCGTGCCAGACATCGTAATCGGTGACGTGGGCCATGGTGGCGTAGGCGATTTCGGCTTCACGGGCTAAAAACGCTTCGGGGATGGAGGTCATCCCGATAATCGAACAGCCCCAACTGCGGAAAATGCGACTCTCGGCTTTGGTGCTAAAGCGTGGCCCTTCGATAATGACGAAATCGCCGCCCATATGCACTGGCGCGCCGGTTTCCTGAACGCCTTCGTAGACCAGCTCGGCCAGAGCCGGTTCGTACGGATCGGCGACGCCCATGTGGACCACCACCCCCCCCTTATAAAAGGTCAAGTCGCGGCTGCGGGTGCGATCGACGAGTTGGTCGGGGACCACGATGTGACGCGGCGCGATATCTTCCCGCAAGCTGCCGCAGGCGTTGACCGCGATGATGTATTTGACCCCCAACTTTTTCATGCCCCAAATATTGGCGTGGCTGTTGAGTTCGGTGGGGCTAATGGCGTGGTCACGACCATGCCGCGGTAAAAAGGCCACCTTCTGGCCTTCTAACGTGCCTACAATAAAGTTATCGGAGGGATCGCCAAATGGTGTAGCCAGCTTAATCTCTTCAACATCGGCCAGGCCATCAATTTTATAAAGGCCGCTGCCGCCGATAACACCGATTTTTACGTCGCTCAATTTTGTCTCCTTTATAAAGAAAAGATTCGTAGTAATCGCTTTAGCGATGACATAGCCCTAAAGGGCTTACTACGAACTAAATTTCAGTCTCTATCGCATTCCAAAAGGGTCTATCGTCTTACTCAAGCTTGGGGATCAACGCCCCCACAAATGCCTCATCGAGGCTGGCGATAAAGTGGGCCATCAGCCGCCCGGTGCGCTCGACATCTTTGGGATGAACCACCTCGACCGGGGAGTGCATATAGCGGCTGGGGATCGAGAGCAGGATAGTCGGCACGCCTTCGCGGCTGATCTCAACGGCGTAGGCGTCGGTGCCGGCGCCGCCGGGTAGAATTTCATTCTGGTATTTCATTTCCAGCTCGTCGCAGATGTTGACCAGCCGCCGGCGGATAACCGGGTGATTACTCGGTCCTAGTGAAATGACCGGCCCTTTATTTAGCTCGACCTCAATTTCGTCTACATCGGCAAAGGTCACGTCGATGACTATGGCCGCATCGGGTCTAATAGCATAGGCCTGAGTGGTCGCGCCGACATAGCTACCCCACTCTTCATCGGCCGTGGCTACGGCGTAAACATCCCATTGGTGCTCTATTTTTTGCAACTGCTGCAAACAGACCACCATCGCGGCGATTGAAGCGCGGTTATCCATAGCTTTAGCTGAAATCATCCCGCTGAGTAGTTTGGTTGGGGTCCGGCTGAAGGAAATAATATCGCCTATTCGAACCAGGTCGGCCACGGTTTCGGGCGGCAAACCCAGATCGATGTGCATCTGCTGCATATCAACCTCATTAGCCGCCTCACCGGGCGTCCGAAAATGGGGGGGAATGGAGCCGATGATGCCGGGCAAATCGCGCCGACCGTGGACCACTACCTCCTGGCCCATCAACACCCGCTCATCCAATCCACCGATTTCGGTAAACCGGATAAACCCTTTATCGAGGCGGGTGACCACCGCGCCAATCTCATCAAGGTGAGCCGCCAGCATGATTTTCCGCCGGGGGTGGTCGGCGGCGGGCGATTGACGGCCGGCTTTAAAGCCAATCACGCTGCCCATCCGATCCCGTTCTACGCGATCGACATACGCCTCAAGTTCAGCTGTCACCACCTTATGGACGGAATTAGAACCGGCATAACCGGTTACGCCCACAGCCAGTGAGAGTCGTTTCAACATTTCAAGCGTTGGGTTGTTCGTTTCAGCCATTTTTTACCCCGAAGCCGTGAAATCGAAAAAGCTATCCGATTATAGACGCGGGATAGAGAGGTGTCAATTGAGGGGAATCCAAGCAGCAATTCAGCAGTGGGACAGACTAAGCGGTCAAGGCTCCCTGACTGACGGCGGGCAGGCTAAGTTCATCGCCGACAGCCAACGGCAAAACAAAGGTAAAAATACTGCCCTGATGGGGGGTGCTTTCGGCCCAAATATAGCCGCTATGGCGTTCCAAAATGGCCTTGGAAATAGCTAAGCCCAACCCGGCCCCTTTTTGTTCCGGCCGGTGCGGCGCTTCGGTGCGAAAAAATTTATCAAAGATCAGCGGCAGATTGGCCGGCGGAATGCCGATGCCATCATCTTCCAATTTAAAGACCACTTGCTTATCTTCAACCTGAACCAGCGCGGAAATGTGCCCCTCTTCGGGAGTAAATTTCAGCGCATTGTCGATCAGATTATTGATGGCTTGCTGCAAGCGCAGGGGGTTGCCGATGACCGGCGCGGGTTGATCGGCCTGGTGATAGATTAGCTGCTGGTGCTTTTGACCGGCTCGAGCTTGATACTGGGCCACGGCTTGTTCGACCAATCGGCTCAGGTCGATGACCGAGACGGTGGGATCGGCCCCCATTTCGATGGTGTTCAGATCGAGCAGATTATCAACCAGGTGGGTTACCTGATCCAAGCCATTGGTAATGCGCTCAACAAACAGCTTTTGCTTATCATCAAGATTGCTGTGGGCGCTGAGCATCTCGGCATAGGCTTTGATGGAGTTAAGGGGCGCTTGCAGATCACCGGCAATGGTCGAGACGAAATCGGATTTCATCTGGCTTAAGTCTTTGAGATGGGTTACATCTTGCATGATAATTGCCCGCCCCACTTTGGGGATAGCGGTTAGAGTGGCGTAAAACGTGCGGCCGTCGGTCAACGGCAGTTCGCTTTTGTGGCTGCTGCCCGGATTTAGCCGGGTCGAGACAAATTCGGACCACATCTGATTATCAATTAAATCCGTAATGGACTGGTTTTCGATCAGGTCGCCATCTAAACCCAGTTGTTTGCCAAAGGCGGCATTGGCGACCACGATGCGATCATCGTCACTATTGATGACCACGACCGGCTCGGTGATCTCTCGGAGGACGGCGGCCAGTTTATTGCGCTCGTTGTTAACCTCATTGAAAAGGTGAGCATTTTCCATAGAAATCGACGCGAAATCGGCCAGTGTGGACAGCAAGCGCAGATCATGGTTGGTGAAAGTCCGTGTTTGATGGCGATTATTGACGCCTAAAACGCCGCAAACCTGGCCGCGCGTCCTTAACGGCACATAGAGCAGCGAGCGAACCGAATATGAATTCGTAATCGCAGTCAATTTGTCGCCGGGGAGCACAAGGGGGTCGCCGCTTAAGACGACACTGCCGGGGAGGCTGTTGCTGATATCGACTCGAAACGAGCGAACGACTCGCTCGTCGATGCCCCGAGCCGCGATCATTCGCAGCGTCTCGCCGCCGGAGTCGATCAGCAACAGCGAGCCTTCTTCGGCGTCGGTCAAATAAATAGCTGCTTCCACCAGCCGGGAGAGGAGTTGTTTTTGATCCAGCAATGAGGTAACGGATTTACCAATGCCGAAAATGGTATTTAATTCTTTCAGGCGTTTTTCTAGGGCGTGGTTACTTTTGATTAAACGGTCAGTCAACTGATCTCGCTCTTGCCGCAGACGGGCTTCGGCCAGCGATCGCTCAATTGAGGCCAGCATCTCGGCCACCGTAAATGGCTTTAGCAGATAATCTTTGATCCCCATCCGAAACGCTTGCACGGCCAACGTTTCAGAACCGTGAAAGGTCATAACGATGACCGGAATTTTTAGGTTACGCGCGTTGAGCACGCTCAGGACTTCCATACCGCTCATCTTGGCCATGCTCATATCGAGCAGGATCAAATCCGGTCGCTGTTCGATAGCCATCTTTAAGCCGGTTTGACCGTCTCGGGCGACCAACACTTGATAATTGTTCGGTTTCAATACGTAATCGGTAACAAAATTGATGGTTTGCAGCGCATCATCAATAATCAAAACCAGTTCATTCGCCATACAACTCTCCTCGTGGTGCCCGAGCGATATTTAAAGGTTAAGGATCAAATGTGGGTAAGCAAGAATCAGTAGAAAAAAGTTTAGCACAGGCCAGGGAGAGAATAAATAGGAATTTAGTAGGTTAGCGACAGAATATTCAAGATAGCACCCTTGCGCTATAATGATACCATCAGCCTCAGTAAACTTCCTTTTGGAACTGGACCAGGCCGAACGGTGTATTCTACCTGTGACCCAAACTTTAATCTTTAGGTGAAAGCAAACAGTGAGTGAAATTTTCTGTTCAATTGTGGCTCCCTGCTGGAATGAAGAAGAGACGCTGCCCGAACTCTACCGGCGTATTGCCGAAGTGATGGAAAAATTAGGCGAATGTTGGGAACTGGTTCTCATTAACGACGGCAGCACCGACGACACCAGCCGGGTGATGCAGCAGCTACACGAAAGCGATCCGGGCGTTCATTACGTGGAATTTGCCCGCAATTTCGGGCATCAAATTGCGGTAACCGCCGGCATGGATTTTGCTCAAGGGCAGGTGGTTATTTTGATCGACGCCGATCTGCAAGACCCGCCGGAACTTATTTTGCAAATGATCGACAAGTGGCGCGAAGGCTATCAAGTGGTTTACGCCATTCGCAGCGAACGCAAAGGCGAGTCCTGGTTCAAACTTTATACGGCCCAGCTTTTTTATCGGTTAATCTACCGCATTACCGATGTCAACATTCCCCTGGACACGGGCGACTTTCGGCTAATGGATCGCCAGGTGGTGGATCAGATGAAGGGGATGAAAGAGCATCACCGCTTTATCCGGGGACTGACCAGTTGGGTCGGCTTTAAGCAAACCGGCGTGGAATATGTTCGGGAGGAACGGTTTGCCGGCGAAACCAAATACCCGTTACGAAAGATGGTCAAACTGGCGATCACCGCCATCACCGGTTTTAGTATTTTTCCCCTGCAACTGGCCACTTTTACCGGGTTTGCAACGGCCATCATCAGCGCGATTTTTATCATTTTCGTGATTATTGCCCGGTTATCCGGCTATCAAGCCTTTGCCGGACAGGCTACCACCCTGGTGATGGTTCTGTTCCTAGGCAGTATTCAGCTCATTTCCCTGGGCATCATTGGCGAATATCTGGGGCGCATTTATGATGAGGTTCGAGGCCGGCCGCTGTATGTAGTCAATAAGGCGGTGGGCTTCGAGTCCGAAATAGCGCCTTAAAATCAGATAAAATTTAGCCGTGGATTGTCCAGCATATTCGGGAAAAACGATGCCTGTTATACTTCGAGTCAGGGGATATCGATTCTGGTTTTATCAAGCCGACCTTGTAGGACCGCCTCATATTCACGTAGGAAAATCAGGTGATGAAGCCAAATATTGGTTATCCCCCATTGCTCTGGCCAAATCAAGAGGCTTCAAGGATCACGAATTAAACGATATTGAGCGAATTCTGGTAGAATATCAAGATAACTTATTGGAAGCCTGGCAAAAGGAGTATGAAAAGCGTGATCACAGCTAAAGCTAAAATTAGAGTAGACCAGAGCCATGTTACAACGGTTCCCATTCTAATCCCGAGTCTGAATGAGGTTAGAGAATTGGCTAACACCTTGCATGAAAAAGGTATGCCCTGGCAAGGAGAAGCTTTCGGCTGGCAGGCAGAATATAACCCTGAACAATCTGACCAACCGCTGGACTCCCGTATGACCTTTACGCCCGCTGACTTTTGTATTGGTGAAAGTGGCATTTGGTTCTTTTCGATGATGTGGGAAAATGGCAAAGATGCAGCCCCGGTTGAGTTTCTGGATGACAACAATATCGAAGATATGCTTAGAGAAACTTAATCAACCCTTTTAAAGAGCTAAAGCTATTGAACTTGTCGATCGGATGGAAGTTTTTGACTAAGTGACCGTAACCTTATCGCCATATTGAGAATTGCTGATCCTTATCCGGCTTGTTTGATATTTATTTGGTCTTGAGGTAAATTAATCCGTTGTAATGTTACAGTTTTAGAGCAAAGCGCATTATCGCATTTGAGTATGAAAAAGAAACAAAACTATCGATATATCGACCAAGCCAAGAAAATCATCGAACAAGAACAAGGCACGGTCTTAAAAGATTGGGGCGGGAAACTGCCGGTGGCGCTGGTCTGGCCCAACAGCTACCGGGTTGGCATGAGCAGCCTGGCCTTGCATATGGTTTACCGCCTCTTCAATGACGAGCCGGATGTGGTTTGTGAGCGTGTCTTTTTTGGCGATCAACAAGCGCCGCAGCACGACGAACCGATTATATCCATCGAATCGCGGCGGCGGCTGGATGAGTTTGCCGTCGTGGCGTTTACCATCTCTTACGAGATGGATTATTTCAACGTTGTGCAAATGCTGCGCCGGGCCGGTTTCCCCATCTTGGCCGAAGAGCGCGACGAAAGCTGGCCGCTGCTCATCGCCGGTGGACCGGCGGTCTACACCAATCCGGAGCCAATGGCCGCCATTTTCGACGCCATCGCTATTGGCGAAGCGGAAGGTATCGTACCGCCGCTGGTCGATGCGTTGTGGGATGCCAGCGACGCGACGCGCCACGAAGCTTACGAACGGCTGGCCCAAGTCGATGGTATGTACGTTCCGGCCATCCACCAGGGCGACCAGCCGATCCCCCGGGTCTGGATCAAAGACATCGAGACCCGGCCGACGGTAACCCAAATCTACACCGACCGGACCGAATTTGGCGATCGGACGTTGGTCGAGATTGCCCGCGGCTGCGGGCGCGGCTGCCGCTTCTGCATGGCCGGCTACGTCTATCGCCCTATGCGCGAGATGCATCTCGACACCGTGCTGAGTTTGGCCCGTCACGGCCTTAAACATCGCGACCGTATCGGGCTGGTCAGCGCCGCCGTCAGCGACCACAGTTGGATCGACCAGATTGCTATCGAACTGCGCAAAATGGGCGCTCGCTTAACCGCCTCATCGATGCGCACCGACCCGATTAGCGAACCGCTAATTAAAGGACTGGCCGAAAGCGGCAACCAAACCTTGACCATCGCCCCCGAAGCGGGCAGCGTGCGCATGCGCAAGGTCATCAACAAACCCCAAGCCGATGACCAAATCATGCACGCCGTTGACCTGGCGGCCAAGTACAATTTCCCTCAACTCAAGATGTACTTTATGGTCGGCCAGCCAACCGAAACCGAAGCGGACGTGGAAGCCATCGCCCAACTGGCTTTGGCCGCCCGCGCCATTTTTCCGCGCAATATGGCCATTAACGCGACGCCCTACGTGCCCAAAAGCCACACCGCTTTTCAATGGGCGGCCATGATGCCGGTCGAGGTGCTGGAGAGCCGGATTAAATATCTGCAAGATCGTCTCAACCCCAACGGCGTCACCGTACGCAGCGACAGCCCGGCTTGGGCTGCCGTCGAGGGGGTGCTGGCTCGCGGCGACCGGCGTTTGGGGCGCGTGTTGGCCCGGATGCGCAAGGTCAATCTGCGCGAGTGGCAGCGCGCCCTCGAAGCCGAAGGTCTCAGCCAAGACGAATTTCTGCGTGAGCGGGACGTGACCGAAAAGCTACCGTGGGACAGCGTCACCACCGGAGTCAGCAAAGCGTTCTTCTCTTGGGATCTGCGCCGCGCCCTTCGCGACGACCTGACCGACGCCTGCCCCCCCGCCGGCTGCCTCAAATGTAACGCCTGCGATGAAGAATGGGCGCTCCGGCCTAATTATCAGGACGCGCTAGGGCCAAACATGGGGGCCTATGGCGATAATTTTATTCCGTTGCAGGTTTAGCGGCCTGATTGGAAGGATGTAATGCCACGTAAACACCCAAACCTAACCTGCCACTTTCTAAACTTTGAACTCAATACACCCTTTGTCCTGGCCTCCGGCATCATCGGTACGAGCGCGTCACTGATGGTGCGAGCGGCCCACAATGGCGCCGGGATGGTGACGGCCAAAAGCTGCGGCCCAACGCCCCGGGCCGGACATCCCAACCCGGTGGCGTTTGATTTTGGCGGCGGATTGCTGAACGCCATCGGTCTGACCAACCCCGGCGCGGAACATGAGGTTGGGCTGCTGGCCGAAACAAGGCGACAACTTCAGCCGCTCGGCGTACCGCTGATAGCCAGCATTTTTGGCGGGACTGTAACCGAGTTTGGTGACGTGGCCCGCATCGTTGCTGCTGCCGGGCCGGATTTAATCGAGGTCAATAT
>JAGRCC010001126.1 GCA_020433785.1 Anaerolineae bacterium | reverse complement strand
ACGGGCATGACCATAAATTCCTGAAAGTCGGTGGTTTGCCAGCCGGTGTGCGCCCCGCCGTTGAGAATGTTCATCATGGGTACAGGCAGCGTTTTGGCGCTAACCCCACCCAGGTAGCGATACAGCGGCTGGCCGGTGCTCATCGCGCCGGCTTTGGCCACGGCCAGGCTCACGGCCAAAATGGCGTTAGCCCCTAGCTTGCTTTTATTGTCCGTGCCGTCCAGATCGAGCATATAGCTGTCGATCTCTTCTTGAGCCAGCGCGTCCATGGTAATCAGCGCCGGGGCAATGGTTTCGTTGATATTTTCAACGGCTTGCTCCACGCCTTTACCCAGATAGCGACCGCTGTCGCCATCGCGCAGTTCCAATGCTTCGTGAATCCCTGTTGACGCCCCCGATGGCACGGCAGCCCGGCCCACTGAACCGTCTTCCAGAATCACTTCCGCTTCAACTGTGGGGTTACCTCGTGAGTCGAGGATCTCGCGCCCGATGATTTCTTCAATAATACTCATGAATTGCCTCCTCTTTCTATATTTAGTATTGACTGTGTATTTTGGGGTTGAAACCCAAAAAAAGGGGGTGAAACCAGCCGGCGGATAAATCTTTACTTTAACTTTATCAACCCGACTGGTCTCACCCCCTTGTTACCTATGTAAGAGACTCGGTTACGGCAGTTCTATGTTTACGTGGTTTAGTATAGTCCAAGGTCCGGTATGAGGCAAACAAAATTAGGAGTAACCTTATCTCACCGATTTTTTACCTGGATCGAATCGAAACGCCGGTCAGCATCCACCACGGTGAGAACGACGGCACCGTCCCGCTGCAATGGTCGCTGGATCTGTGCGACGATTTGCAAACGCTGGGTAAGACGGTAGAATGTTTTACATATCCCGGCCAACCCCACACTTTACAAGGCGAAAGCGATCAACTTTTTATCCAGCGCATGATCGATTTTTTTGACCGCCAACGGCTGGCTGTCAGGTAGATGGTTTGTTGGTCTGTTGGTTGGTGAGTTGGTTTGATTTTATCTATCTATCTATCTATCTATCCAACTATCCAACTAACAAACTATCCCACTATTTCCAGGAGTTTTTCATGAGCGACCAAACACAAATTCAAGCCCATGTAGTTATCTCCGGCTATGTGCAGGGCGTCGGCTTCCGGTGGAATACGCGCCACAAAGCCCAGGAACTCGGCTTGAGCGGCTGGGTCAAGAATCGTTGGGATGGGCAGGTTGAAGCGGTCTTTGAAGGGCCTGAGCCGGCTGTCCGCGAAGCTGTGGCCTGGTGCCGCCACGGCGACCGTCCGGCTAAAGTCGATCACGTCGAGGTGACATACAAAGAGGCCACCGGCGAATTCAAGAATTTCAAAGTAACGTTTTGAGGAGATCAGAATTGGGGTTAACCTTCTGCGCATCTTTGTCTCTCTATCCTTCCTTCTCTAAATTATAAGTAAGCGTTCAGCTGTCAGCCATCAGCCGTCAGCTTTAACTCTGAAGAGATCATTCGGGCCACCATTACCGGCTCTGTAATCAAACATGTGCGAATAAGCTAAAAGCTGATAGCTGACAGCTATAGGCTGAACGCTTACAATTATAATTTACCCTCAAGGAGAACATAATCTATGCTCAAAACCCGCGCTGCCTTAATTGGTTGTGGGGGGATGGCGCGTAACCATCTGAACCAAATGTTACAGCAGTTAGACACCACCAACATTGTGGCTTTGTGCGATCCGCACCCGGAAGCGCTGGAAGCTTCGGTGCAAAAGTTCATCGATGCGGGATTGACACCGCCGCCAACGTGGGTATCGCTGGAGTCGCTGTTGGTCGATATCGGCCGTGAACTGGATGCCGTCTTTATTATTACGCCGCACGCGTTTCACCACGATCAGACCATCGCCTGCTTGGAAGCCGGACTGGATGTGCTGCTGGAGAAACCAATGGCCGTCAACACCACTCAGGCGCTGAGCATGATCGAGACGCGGGATCGCACCGGCCGGCTGCTGGTCATCGCCTTTCAAGGCAGCCTGTCGCCGGAGGTAAGGACGGCGGTTAAATTGCTGCGCGCCGGCGAATTGGGACCAATTCTGACCATCAACGCGATTGCCTGGCAAGGCTGGAAAGATGTCACTACCGGGACGTGGCGGCAGGAGCCGGCGCTGTCGGGTGGCGGTTTTCTGTTTGATACCGGCGCGCACATGCTCAACACCGTGGCCGATTTGGCCGGTGAACCGTTTGTGGAAGTCGCCGCCTGGACCGATCCTCGGGGAACCCCGGTCGATATTATTGGGACGGCGATTGGTCGACTAGCCTCGGGCGCGCTGGTGACGTTCA
>JAGRCC010001125.1 GCA_020433785.1 Anaerolineae bacterium | reverse complement strand
TGTGGCAGCAGACGCTAATGAACAATGGCGACCTGTTTGTCCCGGATGACCCCGGCAGCTACATCATTCAGTTTCAGCCGGACGGCACCGCCTTTATTCAGTCCGACTGCAATCAGGTTCGCGCCGGCTACACCGTCGATAGCAACCTGCTCACCATCGAGCCGGGACCATCGACGCTGGTCGCTTGCCCGGAAGGTTCATTGGGCGATCGATTTGTAATGGGTCTCACTGCGGCCAACAGTTTCTTCTTTGACGATGCCGGCGATCTGCTCATCGATTTGAAGTTTGACAGTGGCACCATGCGCTTTAGCCCGCAAAGCAACGACCTGGCCGGGAGCAACTGGATCGTCACCGGCTTCAACAACGGTCGCGAAGCTGTAGTCAGCACCATTACCGATACCGAATTGACAGCCAACTTTGGGACGGACGGCCGCGTAACCGGCACCGGCGGCTGCAATAATTACAACGCCGGTTTCACGGTTGACGGCGGTAACATCACCATTGAACAGGGTATGTCGTCCATGATGTTCTGCGAGCAACCGGAAGGCGTAATGGATCAGGAGCAACAATTCCTGGCCGCGCTCGCTTCCGCCGCTACCTACCAAATCACCGGCAACACCATGCAGATGCGTACCGCCGACGATGCGCTCGCCGCTACCTTTATGCGCGCCCCCGCCTCAGCGGAAGCCCCCGCCGATGCGATGGCCACCGAAGAACCGGCTCCCAGCGGAACCGCTGAGCCAACCGCGGAACCTACCGCCGAGCCAACGACCAGCCCGACCGGCGAGCCGACCGAAGAGCCGTCCCCCAGCCCGACCGATGAGGGTTAACTAAGCCGGATAGTTCAACTTTGCGTCGTACGTGTTAATTTTTACCACAGAGGACACCAAGTAGACACAAAGTTCATAGAGATTTTTCTTTGTGGGCTTTGTGGTGTCTCTGGGTCCTCTGTGGTTTAATTGTTTGTCTGCGGCTAAAGGCTGCGTTATGAAGTTACGAAAACGAATCCTCATTTTTATGTTCATTGTTGGCCTGCTGCTGGCCTGTAATGATTGGAACAGTGGGCCATCAAGCAGTAATCTGGCCAAGGTAGACCGGGTGGAAGTGATGACCTCGCCCGGCAATCCGCCTCGCTTTTCGGCGGTGGCGACCGGCCTGCTGCCCGATCGATGTAGTCGATTGGGGCGATCCAGCCAGCGCCGGGTCGCCACGACCATCCGCGTTACACTGCCCTTGCAGCCGGGTGAGGGGACCTGCGCACAGGTCGGTTCGGTCCCCTTTGAGGAAACCATTCGGCTGAACGTGTCTGGTTTATCCGCCGGCAGTTACTCGGTCGAGGTCAATGGCGTGTCCGCATCGTTCTTTCTGAATGAGGATCAGTAGCGGCTGTTTTAAAAACCTTCAAGGGTCCACAGATAGACACAGATGCTCGCAGAGAATAGACTTTATCGGAATTAAAGTGACAATCACTTATTGTCAATAAATCAGAAGTTCGATAGCCTCAATAGGTCGATTTAGCGTGATCAAGTGACTGTCACCTTTAGAACTGCGTAAGTCCTGATTGAGATAAAAATTGGTGAATATCCGTGTAAATCTGTCGACAAATCGATAACCCCCACTTTTAAAACAGCTTCTTAACAATCGAGGAGGATTCAATGAAGAAGATCATAATCGCCCTGTGCGCGGCATTGTTGTTGGTCCGTTTGACCCCGCCTACGCTGCAAGCGCAGACAGCGGTGCAGTGTGAGGAAGAATACCAGGTGCAAGTTGGCGATACGCTGGCCAGCATCGCCGAAGAAACCTTGAACGATCCCCTGGCCTTTCCGGTGCTGGTCGTATTGGCCAACGCCGTACTCGATGATGACTACACCAACATCGACGACCCCAACATCATCGAAGAGGGCTGGACCCTCTGCATTCCCAGTGAAGACGACGTGCCCGAACTGCTGGCCGAAGCCGATCCGGCCATTCAAGCGGTGGCTCGCCTGGCCGGTATAGCCGTGCCGCCGCCGCTGGAAGAGACCTTATGGGTCCTGGTTGGCTATGGTAGCCCCGATGACCTGACCCTGATTCAACCGGGTTCGGTGGTCACGGCCCAATTTAGCCAAGACGGCACGCTGATTGGTTCCGCCGGCTGCAATACCTATAACACCAGCTTTGAATTTGGCCGAAACGATAGCCTCACCATTCAGCCGACAGCTACTACTCGAATCCTCTGCGAGGGGCTGATGGACCAGGAGGAGTTCTACCTGGCTGCCCTCGAACAGGCCACAGCGTACCAGATTACCCCGGAGGGTTTCCTGGAGATCGAATACAGCACCGGCCGACTCTCGTCGCAGTCCCTATTCTTTGTGGCCGGTCAAGCCGATC
>JAGRCC010001124.1 GCA_020433785.1 Anaerolineae bacterium | reverse complement strand
GCCCGTCGCGCCCTGCAAGCCCTGCGTGCCGCACCTCTGGAAGAATCCGGGCTGGCCCTGGCCCTGCGAGATGCAGCCCGGGCAGCCGCCAAACGAGGCGATTTGAGTCTTGATCTGAACGTCCCGGAATTAGCCGCTACCCTGCCTCCGGCGGTTGAGCAGGGGGTTTATCGCATTGCCCAGGAGGCGCTGGAGAACGTGGTTCGCCACGCCCGCGCCAGCCGGCTCAGTGTGAAATTAGCCTGCACGGTGGCTGATCTTGAACTTTCAATTAGGGATGATGGGCTGGGCTTTTCGCCTGATGCTCAAAACGGCGACTCGAACCGGTTTGGCCTGCGGGGGATGCGGGAGCGGGCGGCGATGTTGGGCGGCACGCTGCAAATTAACAGCCAGCCCGGGCAGGGCGCTCACATCTGCCTAAAATTGGAGTTAGACCAATGACAACGGAACAAATTTCGGTGTTGATTTGTGATGACCAGGCCGTGGTGCGTGAAGGTTTGGCGGCAATATTAAGTACAGTGCCGCAAATTAAAGTGGTGGGTCTGGCCGGCCATGGGCAAGAGGTGCTGGAACTGATCGCCCAGCAGCAGCCCGATGTAGTCTTGATGGATTTGAACATGCCGGTCATGAACGGTGTGCAGGCCACACGTCGTATCCGCGAGCAGTTTCCGCAGGTGGCCGTGCTGGTGTTAACCACCCATGCCACCGATGAGTGGTTGTTTGATGCCATCCGGGCCGGGGCCGCCGGGTACCTGCTTAAAGACACGCGGCGGGATGACCTGGTGCGAGCCATCGAAGGTACAGCACGGGGTCAAACTCACCTTGACCCGGATGTAGCCGGTAAGCTGATGGTCCACGTGGCCCAAGCATCAGAGACGCAACCACCGACGGAACTGCCGGAGCCGTTGACACCGCGCGAGGAGGAAGTGCTGCGACTGCTGGCTCAGGGTCTAAGCAACCCCGAAATCGCCGAACGGCTCAACCTGTCGGCGGGCACAGTACGCAACTATGTTAGCGAAGCGTTTGCCAAATTGGGCGTCTCCGACCGGGCCCAGGCCGCGATTATGGCCGTAAAATTGAGGTTAATTTGATGATGAAACGAATTCAAATCTTTCTGATTTATCTTACAATGCTGTATCTACTGGGCTGTGCAGCAACGCCGCCACCGCCCGCTGCGACGCCCGAAACTCCGGCTGCGACGCCCCGGACCGGTGCGGTCACAACTCCGGCGTTAAACACACCAGCGCCGTCATCAACACCCGAACCGGCGCTGTTCACCCCAACCGCTTTGCCGGCGTCACCGGCGCCGATAGCCACAACTGCACCACCCCAGGTATCCTCTGACCCCATACCTCATATGTTGGCCGTTACCGACTCGCAAGGGCAGCACATCTCACTGGTTGACCCCGACCGGGGCGTCATCGCCAAAATCGAGGCTGGCGCTGCGCCGTGGGGCTTGGCCCAGGCGGCTGACCGCCTCTACGCTGCCACCGCCGAGGGCGTGGCCGTGATCGACCTAGTCCGACGTGAACAGCTGGCGCTGGTACCCTACCAAACTGAAGTCGGCCCGCCACAATATGGCGAATATCGACCCGGCGGGATGGGTCTTGCCGCCTCACCCGACGGACGGCAAGTTTATGTAGGAGTTTACCTGCCGGGACAATCCAGCCAACTTGAAATTCTCAACACCGAAAGCCTGACGATGGCGGGCAGCGTGTCAATCGGTATCCGTCCCTTTGACGTGCTGGTCAGTGCCGATGGCAGCGAGGTCTATACTATTGACCACGACTCCTACTCCGTGAACGCCGTCGATCCGGTCACGCTGGCGAGCCGCACCCTTGAGGTTGCGCCGTTGGGAAACGGCGCGTTCGACAAGCCGCATTACGCCACGCTGGCCGCGGATGGGCATCTATGGCTGCCGTTTCAAGGTCAAGCATTGGTTAAACTAGATCCGGCCAGTGGCCAGATCGATACCTTCCCTCTCACCGCCGACACGCATCAGCACGGTGTAACTTTTACTCCGGACGGGCGCTATCTGCTGATTGTTGGCACCGGAGCGGCCGGAGGAGCCAGTGCCGGGCCCAGTCTGACTATTTTCGATACGCAGACGATGACGGAGGAGATTATTCCCCTGATCCGACCTCACGAGGATATCACCGTCAGCCCGGATGGGAATTATGCCTACCTGACCGGCGGCTACCTGCTGACCGGCGGCTGGGAAGGGGTGACTGTGGTTGATTTGCACCAGCGTACCTTCAGCGAACTGACCGTTGCCGGTTATCCGCTGGACATTGTAACTGTACCTTTCCAGGATATTGCTGAAACCAAGGAGGTTGATATGGAACAGCTCAATATGACCCTGATTAACGCGGCCAGAGAGGGCGATGCGGCGGCGGTAAAGGATTTGCTCGCCCAGGGAGCCAGCGTTCACGCCAGTGACGAGCGGGGGGTGACGGCACTGATCGCTGCCGCATACCAGAATCAGCTAGAAGTAGCCAAACTGCTCATCGAAGCCGGCGCGGATGTGAACGTGCAGGACGACACCCAACAAAGCGCCTATCTGATCCCCACCGCCGACGGCTATCTGGAGTTGCTCAAACTAACCTTGGAAGCCGGAGGGGATGTCCACAGTCTGGACAGCTATAACGGCACCGGCCTCATCCGGGCTGCTGACCGGGGACATGTGGAAATCATTGAGGAACTGCTGAAAACCGATATTAATATTGATCACGTCAACCGGCTGGGCTGGACGGCGCTGCTGGAAGCCATCATTCTGGGCGATGGCGGGCCGCGCCACACCGAGGTGGTGCGGTTGCTGGTAGAGGCCGGTGCGGATGTAAACCTGGCCGACGGTAGTGGGGTGAGGCCCCTGGCTCATGCCCGCCAGCGTGGCTTTGCGGAGATAGCTGCCATACTGGAAAGTGCGGGTGCTCATTAGGGTTCGTACTATACGCAGTAGTTTGGGAAAGCTGGCTGCCTTATTTGCTTAGATTCCCAACTCAGCATACCACGATGCAC
>JAGRCC010001123.1 GCA_020433785.1 Anaerolineae bacterium | reverse complement strand
AGTAGGTCATAAACTGGTGGACCCGCAAGATGGACTGAATCAGATCGGGTGGAGCCACGGCCCAGCCTACTTTCCAGCCGGTCATGCTGAAGGTCTTACCCGCACTGGAGATGGTCACCGTCCGGTCGGCCATACCGGGCAGTCCGGCCAGAGGCACATGCCGGCAGTCGTCAAAGACAATATGTTCGTAGACTTCATCGGTCACAGCAATTACATCGTGCTGGCGGCATAGATCAGCAATCAGACTCAGTTCGGCTTCGTTGAAGACTTTGCCGGTGGGATTGTGGGGGGTGTTAATCATAACCAGTTTGGTCTTATCGGAAAAGAGCGCGCGCAGTTTCGCTTCGTCAATGCGCCAGTCAGGGGGCTGTAGCGTGTAAAAACGAGGGACGCCGCCGGCAATTTGTGTGGCCGGCAGATACGAATCGTAGTAAGGCTCGAACAAAATGACCTCGTCACCCGGATCGACCAGGCCCAGAATAGTGGCAAAGATGGCCCCGGTGGCGCCGACGGTAACGGTCAATTCGGTTTCGGGGTCAATTGAGCGTCCGTAGTGACGCTCCATTTTGTCAGCAATCGCCCGCCGCAGCCGGGGCTGGCCCTTGCCCGGTGCATACTGGTTCAGATCGGTCAGGATGGCGTCGATGGCCGCTCGTTTCAGAAAGTCCGGGCCGGGAAAATCGGGAAAGCCCTGGCCCAGGTTGACGGCCTGATGGCGGTTAGCCAGTTCGGTCATCTCGTAGAAAATGGTTGTGCCAAAATCGCGAACACGATGGGCCATGCGGGTCATAAGGTTAATCTCCTTCCTGGTGATCAACCGCTATTCTACCACCGGCTTTTCTCCCTTGAAAATAGTTGGTTGGCTGGTTGGATGGCTGGTTAGTTGGTTGGCTCGTTGGCTAATAACCAGTCAACCAACCAACCAACTAACCAATTAACCAGCCAATCATATTGATTTTTATGTCAGCCCCACGTATAATACTGCCCAAACGAATTTTAGAAGAGAGTCTACTTTGTCATCATTAATAGACGACCTATCCGCTTCCAACGGAATTATTCCCCTCCACACCAAAAGTTCGGCCGAGGGACGGCTGGCGCAGCCGGAAAATTGGTACGCCGAGCCGTTCACCAAGCGCACCGCCTGCCGGACGCCCGGCCAATGCGGCGGCGACTGCGATTGCGGCTGCCCGTACAATACCATGACCGAACTCGAACGGTTGCCGTTGATCGAAGAGATTGCTCAAATTTTTCCCAATGAGTGGCTGGCTTTTATTATTTCGCCTCAGGAAGATGACGATTTCGAGCCGGTTCACGGCAAGCTGGTAGCGCACAGCCCCGAACCTGATCCGGTTTATGACGCGGTAAATACCGTTCTGTGGAACCAGCACGTTTACGTCTTTTTCAACGGCGATTTTGCTGCCCTTCAGGCCAGCTACGGCGATACTTGGGCGGAACCGCTCACCCCGGTTGAGGCGCGCACCTTCTCCGGACCAAAGCAAGCCGCCGAGGCGGCCGCGCTGCTGCTGCCGGATGATCTGCTTGAATTGGTGTACAGTGTGGTCGATCAGTTGTACGGCCAGCCCAACTTAAATGAAGCCATCCGGCGCCTGCGCCTGGCGCGCGTGCGAGCGGCCGCGGCCCAGCACACGGCCCTGCTGCCTGTACTGGACGGCGCGCTGGACCAATTGGAAACGGCGCTGCCTCGGGTCAACGAGGTTAAGTGGTTTTTGGAAGAGGCTCTGCTAGATTTAGAAACCGTTACGGCTTAAGAGGAACGCAACCATGACATTGATCGATCCCAACAGCATTTTACCCGAAAAAGCGTGGCAACAAGGTCAGGGTAAAGTCGGCTTGCCCGCGCATCAACTCGAGCGGCACAACCAAATTGTACCACATGGCGATGATTTGCCGCAGCGCAAGCCGGAGTGGTTAAAAGTAAAGCTGCCCGGCGGCGCTAACTACAATCGGGTCAAAGCCTTAATGCGGCAGCATGGTCTGCATACGGTGTGCGAAGAGGCGATGTGTCCCAACCTGGGCGAATGCTGGAGTAAAGGTACCGCCACCTTCCTGCTTATGGGCGACACCTGCACCCGCTCCTGCGGCTTCTGTCATATCAAGACCGGCCGACCGGCGGAGTTGGACGAAGCCGAGCCGCAGCGGGTGGCCGAAAGCGTCGAAATCCTCAATTTGAGCCACTGCGTGCTGACCTCGGTTAATCGGGATGAACTACCTAACGGCGGCGCTCACATTTTCGCCAACACCCTGCGCGAAATCCGCAAACGGGTGCCGACCTGCACCGTGGAAGTGCTCATCCCCGATTTCAAGGGCAATCGAGCCGCGCTCCAGGAAGTGATGGACGCCAAACCGGAAATTCTGAATCACAACACCGAAACCGTGCCGCGCCTCTACCGCACCGTCCGGCCCCAGGCCAACTA
>JAGRCC010001122.1 GCA_020433785.1 Anaerolineae bacterium | reverse complement strand
GGTTCGCTCCGGCCGATGGGCGCTTAAGATAGTGGTGATGATTGGAGCCATCATCCTTGAGTGAGCGACCTAATTTCGCTCAGATTGAGTCCTGCGCAAACTCAAGCCGCTTGCGAGTCACGAGAAGGCGGGGCCTTTCCCTGGCTGAAAATCTTCTTACCAAACCAATCTCCGTCGTTCTTCTAAATTGCTGGCTTGCTGCCAGATCGCTTCCTCCAGCACCGCATTGGAAAAATAGTCATCGTAGCGGGGTCTGACTCGCGAGAATATTGTGAACCAGTAGCGGCGGGCTGCCTTGCCGGCCACCTCCCGACAGACCCTAGCCATATTCGCCAGGCGAGCTTCAGAGGTGGTGACCACCAATATCCGGCCTTTGCCTTTCGTCTCCGGGTAAACCTGCTCGTACCAGGTTTTGAAATACTCGCCATACTTGCGCACCTTCAAGGCCCAGAAATTCAAGTCGCGGCCGGGGTCTGAATAGGACAGCGTTTCGGTGCCCCGATCGATCTCCCCGAAATGAAACCATTGGTTACCCGTATCCAGGCTGAAATAGAAGTCGGGCACCAGATGCCGTTTGACCGTCTTGCTGTCCGGATCATTCGGGTCGCTCAGCAGGCTCAACGGCTGCTTGCTGTGGGTTCGGCGCAATTCAGCCTCATCCAGCCACTTCGTCAGCGTATATCCCAGCCGCTTGGCACTAAGCGTGACGGCCAGGCGAAAGTCATGGATGGCCAACCGGTGGGGCAGATGCAGCGGGCCATAAGCGCCAACCCGTTTCCCGGACATGGTTTTGACTGACACACCCCGCTGTGAGGCCAGATGGGAGAGGGTCTGTTGATTAAGGTACCAAATTGTCTGGCCGCGTCCCTGGTCGCTGCTGACGATCATCTCATCTTTATCGAGCCACTTCAGGTCATACA
This sequence comes from Anaerolineae bacterium, assembly GCA_020433785.1. Next base: position 2,683 of record JAGRCC010001122.1, on the reverse strand, counting down.
GCAGCCGTAATCGTTTCAGACAGGCTGAGGAGACATAGTCACTTGGGATCGTCGGTCGCTCCACGAAAACCCGCGGTAAGGCGCTGTTGGCTTCGAGTCTTTGCCGTAACCAATCCCTGGCTGACATCTGCCCAAGCTGGTCTGCCAGGCGCTCCAGCTCCCTCAGGGCCTCGGGGTCCCGTTGGTGGACTTCCAGCAGATAATCGCGGAGCCGGTTGTAGTCAGCCGTCCTAGGGTTATTGACTCGCAAACGCTGAAATTTCTTGACGAACTTCAATAGTTCCAGACAGTTAGCAATATGGGCAGCAGGAAACTGTTGGGTCACCCTTATGATTTCGGCCTGGATTACCTTCCAATACCGTAATCTAGCCTCAAGGTCAGGTGGCCAATACTCCATTGAAATCTGCTGCGTGGCCATAGCGCCGCCGAAACTATAGAGACCGTTGAATATGGCCACATCGCGGGCCGAGAGCAAGATCTCCCGCTGGGGTGGGGTGCGCTTAAGCCGTTTCCGGCGTGGTGCTTTAGATGAAGAAGTCATGGTCGTGTCCGTCATCTTTGTCTTTAGGTTGCCCTTTCAGGGTATCACGTTTGGAATCGCTTTTCAGGCCTTGCAAGGTCAGCCTTCTCTGTTCGATCTCGGCCAAAATATCTGAGATAGGAACGCCCCAATGCTCGCTGAGTTTGATCTTTAGCGCCTTTAGTGTCTCAGGGTCTGGGTAAAGACCCGGATCAACCTGGGTTGTATCGAGCAGCCAGACCGGAGACGGGCCGATCTCTTTGACCAGAAACTGAAATTTACCCAAATTCTTAAACATGGCGGCGGTCAGTTGAGTCTGCTCGGCCAAAGTCATATCAATGGGTCGATACCATCTCACACTTTGGTCAGCATCGTAAACAGGTTCGTACCGCTTGACCCGGTGCGGCTGGGCCGGCATCAATTCGCTGGCCATATAAACGGCGGCTTCCCAATCCGACGTCAGGCCGCACATCAGCGTGCCACAGCCCATCAACGTTTTGAACAATCGTTCTGAAATTTGAAATTTCTCTTGGTTGGCAAAGGTGGGCCAAATCATCCCTTGTCTACACCAGAGATTCAGCAGTTCATCAATTCTGGTGGCAAAAATATCGGTGTCACTGCTGGATGTGGCATCGAGTTGGGACAGCATCGCCATCTCATCAATCACCAAGCCAATTGGGGACAAGTGTAAGCCAGGACCTTGGGTTTCTACGCGATCTTTGATATCGTTCATGAAGTCATCAAAAACCTTAATCATTTTGGTACGCATCAGCTCCGGATTTTTCTGATCCCCGCTGAAATCTAGGAGAACGGTTTGTTTCTGTTGCCTGATATGATAATGATTCAAGCCCGGTGTGGCCGCTCCGAAGATAGCCAGAGAGGCATTATCCCGCAGCAGGAGGTCAACCTTACGGCGATAACTGCCGGCCTCCTGACCGCGTTTTTTGGTGTCCCAGCCCATATATTGGTCCTTAAAAAAAGCCACTGCCTGTCGCAGACCTTCGTCCGTAGCCTCAGCTTGGAGGGCTTTCAGATGATTCTTGAGTGGTGTTTTGAGGACCTGGGGGGTGTCCAGTAGCCATCGCGCCTCCGAAATCTGCCAGTTGCTGGCCGCCAGAATGGTATTAATCGGAGGGCCGACTTGTGTTATGGCATTAGCGCCCATAATCGGTGCACTGGCCATAGCGCTATCCAGCATCAAGATCATATCCAGATAGCGCCAGGCAATATCATTTAAGGACTCATTCCCGAGCCGGTAAAAGAGAGGCAGCGGGCAAACATGCTGGGTCAATCTGCCAGACATATCGTGATAGACCAGGCGACCCAACGCCGCTCGACGTTGCGGGGCCGGCAAGCGAATGACCGCATCTAAGATGTTGCTGATGAGCCCACCCACACCATCGATAACGATTTGAGGTATCCCTCGAAGCAGGTCTCGTAAGCACAGCACCCGGCCCATAAATCGGGACTTACCCGATCCTTTGTAACCCAAAATGTAAATCCCCAGATTGCGCCGCTCATCCGGCGGCCAATGTGTACTCATCACTGCCGTCAGTACAATCGAGCCTAAACCCCAGATAAGATAGGCTATGAACCCATTGATATCGACCACTCTGCCACCTCCCTTTTACGCCATGACCGGAACTTCTTTTTCCGACCGGTTAAAAATATGATCCAAATCTCGGTTTAGCTCGGCCATCGAGGGCAATATCGGCTGACTGGTGGCTGAGGGTGCAGACTCAATCCGCAGCCCCGAACCCAGCTGCTGCGCTGGTTCGAACGGCGGTTCACGTGGCGGTTCAATCTTGCTCCACCAGACCAGCAGTATCCAGGTGCCGATGGAGACCCCCCAAGCCATGCCAATGCCCACAAACAGCCAGAAAGCTTGAGCCTGCTCAACGCTGGAGCTAGACGCCATTTCCGGCAAGACCAGCCAGAAGTAAAGCCCGATATACACACCTGTCCAGAGGAGACCACTGAGCAAGATCACCAATCCATCGTGTCGCTCTAACACGTCATCAAAGAGGGGATTGATGACCCATATGAAAAGCAGTTCCGTCAGCCACCGGCTCGCTATCCAAAGGCCGAGCACAACATGGATAAGCCCCCAGATACAGGCTATAAAGACGATCCAGAAAACTCTATGTGTCTATAATGATGAAA
>JAGRCC010001121.1 GCA_020433785.1 Anaerolineae bacterium | reverse complement strand
CCGGCCCACGCTGGACATCAACGGCTTGTGGAGCGGCTGGTCCGGCCCCGGCCCCAAGACCATCATTCCCGCCAAAGCGGGCGTGAAATTAAGTTCGCGCCTGGTCGGCAATCAAGACCCGCACAAAATCTACGAACAGATCAAAGCCTACATCGAGTCGATCGCCCCGCCGACCGTGACGGTGGACGTCAAGCTGATTACCACCGGCAAGCCGGCCCTGTTCTCGTTCGACATCCCCGAAATGCAGGCGGCGTCGCGGGCTTATGAAAAAGCCTGGGGCGCCTCGCCCGTCTTTACTCGCGGCGGCGGCAGCATTCCGGTTGTAGCCGAGATTGCCGATCTGATGAACATCCCGGTCGTAATGATGGGCTTTGGCCTGGATGACGACGGCCTGCATTCGCCCAACGAACGATTCAGCATCGAGATGTTCCATCGCGGCATTGAAACCGCGATTGTCTATCTTGATGAGTTGGCCCAATTGTAATGAATAACGACACTTATGGCAGTTAAATTTGATAACGAACTCCAAGAACGGCTGATACGCTACGCTCGCATCGACACCCAAAGCGAGGAAGCATCCCCCACATCGCCCAGTTCCACCCGCCAATATGACCTGCTCAATCTGCTGGTCGATGAGTTGACGGGGCTGGGCGCGCATGAGGTGACCCTGACCGACTACGGAGCCATCCTGGCTACCATTCCGGCCACGGTAGCGACGCCGGTCCCAACGGTGGCGTTTTTGGCCCACGTCGATACCGCGCCGGCCTACAACGCCACCGGGGTCAAACCCATCGTCCACCGCCATTACGACGGTGGTGATATCGTCTTGCCCGACGATCCCACGGCGGTGCTGTCGCCTGAAGGGTCGCCTTATCTGGCGGAAAAGGTCGGCGATGACATTATCACCGCCAGTGGAACCACCCTGTTGGGGGCAGATGACAAAGCCGGCGTGGCCATCATTATGACCATGGCCCATTATCTACTGCAAAACCCCGATGTGGCCCATGGCCCCCTGCGCATCTGTTTCACCCCCGATGAGGAAATCGGGCGGGGCGTCAACGCCAATTTGCCGGATGCTCTCCAAGCCGATTTTGCCTACACGCTGGACGGCGGTGAGTTAGGCGAGATTGTTTACGAAACGTTCTCGGCCGAAAAGGCGACGGTTCGCATTCAGGGGGTTTCGATCCATCCCGGCAGCGCCAAGGATAAGCTGGTGAACGCCTTGCACCTGGCCGCCAAAATCATCGACACGTTACCCCACGTGACCCTGACCCCTGAGGCCACCGACGGTCGTCAGGGCTTTATCCACGTCTACCAGATGAGTGGGTCCGCCGCCGAAGCCGAGCTTCATTTCATTTTGCGTGACTTTGAACTGGATGGTCTGAAAGTTAAGGGTGAGCTAATTCAGCAGGTCTGTGCCACGGTCCAGGCCACCGAGCCTCGGGCCAAGATAACCTGCACCATTACCCCGCAGTATCGCAATATGCGTTACTGGTTAGAAAACGATATGCGCCCCGTGGAACTGGCCCGCGAGGCCTGCCGCCAACTCGGTATCGAACCGTTCTCTACACCGATCCGGGGCGGCACCGACGGTTCGCGGCTAACCGAGATGGGCGTTCCCACCCCCAATTTGTTTACCGGAATGCAAAATATTCACGGCCCACTGGAGTGGATCAGTGTGCAGGATATGGCCCGGTCCACCGAACTGTGCCTCAAATTAGTCCAGTTGTGGAGTGCGTAAACGAGTCTGTTAGCTGTAATGGCGTAACCGCGCTCAAAGCGTGCTGGGGTTAGATTACCGATCCAATCATAGGCAATTGGGGTTGGCAATCTCCTTTGAGCCAATCGAAATCAACTAAAATTGGATGATGTCACTAGCTGTTTAGGAGGAGGAAATAATGTCAGTTGGAGAGACGGCAATTTCCGGGCCGAGCGATAAGCAAGGATTTACCCAGAAATTGCTTGACGGTATCGAGAAAATAGGTAACAAAGTACCCCACCCGGTGCTCATGTTTTTATACCTGATCATCATCGTGATGGTGCTATCTCACATCCTTTATCTATTTGGAGTCAGCGTCACTGAAGAAATCGCTGTGCCGGTCACTGCCGCGACCGCCGAAGAATACTACATCGACTCGACCGAGCCCGGCCAGATTTTACCGGCCGAGCCTTATGACGTCGATTTCGAAATTAAGCAGCAGACCATCGCCATCCGGAGTCTATTATCGATTGAGGGGCTGCGCTTTGTCTTTACGTCGTTCGTGGCCAACTTTGCCGGTTTTAGCGTGGTCGCCGTCATTCTGGTGGCGATGGTTG
>JAGRCC010000134.1 GCA_020433785.1 Anaerolineae bacterium | reverse complement strand
AACCGGATTACCATCGGCGCGGTGGGTGAACCCGGCCAGCGGATGTTTCTATTGCAAGCCAGCCAGACGAGTTCGAATGTAACCCTAAAAATCGAAAAAGAACAGGCTCGTGTTCTGGCGGTTAGCACCACAGAACTGCTGGATGAGTTGGACGAAAAATATCCCCGCTCTTTCTCAAAGGTAGATCGGCCGCTAACCTCCGATCTGATGCTGCGCGAACCGATGGAGCCTGAGTTTGTCGTCGGGCAAATCGGCTTGGGTTACGACCAAGATCAAGATATGGTTGTTTTGGTCGTGCAGGAAATTCAGGTTGATACCGATGAAGATGTGGCGACCGTTCGTTTTTGGGCAACCCGCTCTCAAATGAAAGCCTTAAGCGAACACACGCTGGAGGTTGTCAATCAGGGTCGGCCAATTTGCCCTCTGTGCGAGTCGCCCATTGATCCCGATGGTCACTTTTGTCCAAAGAGTAATGGCTTTGAAAGGGTGCAGTGGAATTGAGCAGCAAATCGAGACTTACCCCCGGCCAGATTTTAGATAAAATTCAGTCCGCTCAAAAATTAGCGCTGGCTCAATCCGGGCGCAGCAGCCCTTGCGATGCGGATTGTCTGGAGGCGCTGCTTAACGGAAAAATGGAACTCCAGGGCTTGATGCCCTGGAGCTCGAATTACACCTTCCTGGCCAACCTCAGCACGAAAGACGGCCAAGCGTTGATGGGCATCTACAAACCCGGCGAAGGCGAACGCCCGCTGTGGGATTTTCCCGACCGCAGCCTGTCGAAACGAGAGTTTACCAGCTATCTGATTAGCCAGGTTTTGGGCTGGCCCAACATCCCAACCACGGTTCTGCGAAACGGCCCGCATGGGTTTGGTTCCCTGCAACTTTTTGTCGAGGCTGACTACGAGGCCCACTATTTCAATCTGCGCGATATGCCCGCCTTTATGGAAGACTTTAGGCGAATGGCCCTGTTTGACTTCATCGCCAACAACGCCGATCGCAAAGGCGGCCACTGCCTGAAAGGCAAAGACGGAACCATCTGGGCCATCGATCATGGCCTAACGTTTCATACCGATCTCAAACTGCGCACCGTCATCTGGGATTTTTGCGATCAACCCGTCGAAGATGTACTGATGGACGATTTGGACCATCTGTATACGCTGATGGACGGTGTTGAACTATGCGCCGTTCTGGGCGACTTCCTGACCTCGCGCGAAATTGAAGCCCTCAAGAAACGGGTGTCAACCCTGGTTTCCACCCGCCGCTATCCCACGGCCCGCCTGGGCCGAAATGTGCCCTATCCGCCCATTTAAGTGCTAACAATTCTTAATCTTAATGACCAGTGAGCAGTTAGGTTACGGCTCGACGCCAAGCGCCTCTAGTTCGGCGATGGCGTCCTGGCGGAGTGAATCGTTCCGGGTGAGTTCTAACGCTTTTCGCAGATCAGCCACGGCCAACTCTGTCTCGCCTGTGGCGGCGTAGACTCGGCCACGGTACATGTACGAGAAATCGCTCTCCGGGTTTAGCGAGATAGACTGATCGAAGTCGGCAATGGCCTCGTCATACGATTCCAGCGCCTCATATACTAATCCGCGTTGGCGATACAAAAATGGGTCATCAGGTACAAGCTCGATGGCGTGGCTGTAATCGGCCAGAGCCGGCTCGTAATCGTTGGTATCAACATACATCTGAGCGCGATTGCCGAGTGTCTGTAGCGATGCGGGGTCAAGTTCAAGCGACTTGTTTAAGTTCTCTAGGGCCTGCTCATAGTTGCCTAGAATCCGGTACGTTTCCCCCAGGTTGTTATAGGCCCGGGCGTATTCGGGATCAAGCTCAACCGCGCGGGCAAAATCGGCCAGGGCGGCTTCATAATCCTCTAAGTTATAATAAATCACCCCCCGATCACTAATCGTCACCGCATTTTTGTCGTCTAGTTCGATGGCAGCGCTATAGTTTTCGACAGCAAGTTCATATTCGGCCAGCCTGTTGTACGCTTTGGCCAGGCTAAGATAGCCCGTTCTATAACTGGGCGATAGCTCTACGGCGGTTTTAAAGTCGGCGATAGCCTGCTCATACTCACCCATATTGTAGTAAACGGCCCCGCGATCATGGTAGATACCAGCATCAGGCTCGAGTTCAAGCGCGTTAGACATTGCCGTCAGCGCCTCGTCGAAGCGACCCTGATTGAACAATGCGACGCCTTGATCGTACCACTCTTGGGCCGTTAGCTCCGGCTCTGGGGGGGTGCCAAATTGCAAGGGCGTCTCCGGCATAGGAAACGCGTTTTTTTCCGGAAGAGGCGGCTGCATGTAAGGGTTATAGCCCGTCCAGCCGGATTCGCTTATTAGTTTGGGCGGGTCCATTGTGGTGAGATCGACTACATAAATCTGAGGCCGTTTGTTGTTTTGGTCTGATTGAAAAAGCAAGCGTTGGCTATCGGCGGACCAGGCAGGCGTCTCATCATCGCCACGTTCATCAGTCAGACGTCTAAGATTGGTGCCGTCAGCATTAACAACAAGTATATCATACTGAATCTGTATCCCATTTGACCTATCGGTTACCTGGGCTACAAACGCGATCATCTGTCCGTTAGGTGACCAGACGATGTACGATGGCGAATATGAAAATGAAGGATGGTTGGCGTACGTGTCCAGATTGGTAAGCTGACTGCCATCGCTATTGATGATGTGAATCTGACCTTCATAACCAAAGGCAATCCGGCTGCCGTCGGGCGAAAGATCGTACCCGGTTGATTTTATGCCGTCCGGAATATCCTCCTCGGTTGTGATTGGCCGCAGGTCTGAGCCATCGGCAGCCATAGCATAAATATGTTTATCGCCCCCCATCCGCTCAGAAGTAAAGTAGATCGTCGTGCCGTCCGGCGACCAATGGGGATATCTGTCTTGTCCTATGGCTTGGGTTAAATTGGTCACCTCGGACCCATCGCTGTTCATAATGTAAATATCGTTTTCGCCGGTTTCATCAGACTGAAAGACGATTTGCGTGCCATCCGGCGACCAACTGGCATAATCTTCTTCACTGTCTGGCCAGTCAAGTAGATGCGTTACAGAAGTGCTGAACAGGTCGAGTGTAAAAAGATCGTCGTCTGAGGCGTCTTCCGGTCGGCTCCCATAGAGCAGTTGGGAACCATCGGGGGACCAATCCAGCACCCTTGCCCCCCTAAAACCATCGGTTAGGCGCGTAACGGTGGACGTATCTTCATCGAACTCTACAATGAATAGTTCTCCGGCTTTGTTCCAATGGCTGCTGCTCGAACCAGAAAAGATGAGACGATTACTACCCCCTTCAATAGGGCCTGGCTCAATCACGAACGGCGCGGGTGTTACTGGGGCGGTGGTCGGCGTCGGCGTTATGGCCGGCTCGCCGTTGACCAGGATATCGCGCCGGCTGCTGAAATTGACTCGCCGCGAATTGAACCCCTTTTCGTACGTCCCTTCACATTGAGCAAAGGCGTGGGCCTCATCCACCGTGCCAATCGAGTCGCCGTCAAGGAGAACATTGCAGCCGATAGTGCCTTCGCCGGTACGATTGCTAACTGTCATCGAAAAGGAGTCCTGGCTGCCCGCGCTGACCTCTACTTCCCAGGGCAGTGAAACGGTTTCGATTTGTATTTGGCCGTCGCTGTCCACGTAGCTCACCTCAGCCTGCTCAGCCGAGCCGATAGCTTGGTAGGTTAACTGGCTGCCACAGGCCGTTAAAACAGTGGCAATCATGATGGCTATCAGGGTGATACGTGAGAAGGGTACAGACTGTTTGATCATTGCTCTCTCCGTTCTCAGTAGATCGCAGAGCAGCAAGACATGTTGAAATGCCAAATGGTCGCTTCTGAGGGCCCTCCCTCCTCATTGCGGTCTACTGATATGATTAAAAGGGGTGTTGGTCCAAGTGTACGGAGACGAGCTAATATGTCAAAAATTAGGCGTTTCCTTAATTCAACCTCTATCATTTGTGCTTTCGTTTGTTGAGACGGACCGATTGCGGGTACAATACCGTTTGCTTGCCGGGAAGGAGGAAGCTCTCATGAGGTTGAAAATCGCCGAAGTCACCGATGTTGACGTGCTGCTGCCGCTCGTGCGCCAATACCACGAATTCGAGGAGATCGAGATGTCCGATGCGGACCGGGTCAAGGCTTTTTCGCCGCTGCTGGGTCAAAATACGTTGGGGCAAATCTGGCT
>JAGRCC010000133.1 GCA_020433785.1 Anaerolineae bacterium | reverse complement strand
CCTGGTTTATGGGCGCTTTTTTCTTGGTGGCCGGCTATTTTACCCCGGGCTCGTTTGAACGGAAAGGGCCGGGACCCTTCCTTAAGGATCGGCTCGTTCGTCTGGGCATTCCGCTCCTCATCGTCTATTTTGTGCTCCACCCGATTTCAGTCATCGGTTATTTCTTTATGCCGGCCAGCCTGACCGGGAACACGACCCCGCTCACCTGGCAACTGTATCCCTACCTCATTGGGCTGGGTCCGATGTGGTTCGTGGCCATGTTGCTCATCTTCAGTTTGGGTTATATGGCCTGGCGGAAGCTAACCAGGAACCGGACCTCAGCCCCGATGAGCCAGGTTTCGCGGCCCGGCTATGCGCGCATTGGCCTCTTCATTCTGGCGTTGGCGTTGGCCAGTTACCTGATCCGGATCGTGATCCCGTTAGGTCAATCTGTGCTCGGTTTTCCCACGCTGGCCTACTTCCCGCAGTACCTCAGCTTCTTTATCTTAGGTATTGTGGCCGCTCGCCACAACTGGTTCCGAACATTGCCGGATTCTATAGGCAGAGCCGGCTTCGTGACAGCAGCGGTCGCGACCGTCACCTTGTTCCCGATGGCATTGATCAGCCTCTTAACCGCGGCCGAGAATGGCGCTTCGCAACTACCCCCTTTCGGTTTCGGGACGTGGCCGTCAGCTGTCTATGCGCTCTGGGACTCCGCTGTCGCCGCTGGTCTGGGGCTGGGGTTGATTACCCTCTTCCGCCGCTTCTTCGACGTAGAGAGCCGGTTCGGCGCATTCCTGTCCCAACATAGCTATGCGACCTACATTATCCATAGTCCCATCATCGTTTTTCTGGCGTTACGGCTGAGAGTTGTGGAACTTGAACCTCTACTCAAATTCGGGGTGGCGGCGGCGATCGTCGTGCCCACTTGCTTCGTCATGGCCTATTTCCTTCGCAAAACATCCCTTGGGTCGAAGATTCTCTAGGTTCTATCAATGGATAGACATATTTCTTGAGAGACGATATACTAAAGCGCGTTCTTGGGGGACTTTCATGTTTCCTCTGATTATGACGCTGAATTTCTCATCTCAGGGGGTAGATTGTGACAACCGAACATGGCGCTACGGAACACGCCACCACGCTCTGTTATGACGTGGTGATTGTCGGCGCGGGGCTGTCCGGGATCGGTGCGGCGGTTCATCTGCAACATAAATGCCCGACGAAAAGCTATGTGATCTTGGAGGGCCGTGACGCGCTGGGAGGCACGTGGGATCTCTTCCGTTATCCGGGCGTCCGCTCCGACAGCGATATGTATACATTGGGTTACAACTTCAAGCCTTGGCTCGAAGCGAAATCCATCGCCGATGGACCGTCGATCCTGAGGTATATCGTGGAAACCGCCGCCGAAAACGGCATCGACCGGCAGATCCGCTGTGGTCATCGGGTTAAAACGGCGATCTGGTCAAGTTCAGCGGCAACGTGGACAATCGAAGCCGAGCGCACTGAGACCGGAGAGACAGTCCGGTTTCGGTGCAACTTTTTGCTGATGTGCGCCGGCTATTACAGCTATGACGGCGGTTTCACGCCCTCATTCAAGGGCAGCGAGCGCTTTACGGGGGACATCATTCATCCGCAGCAGTGGCCCGAAGATCTTGACTATCGCGGTAAGCAGGTGGTGATTATCGGCTCCGGCGCCACCGCGATGACCTTGGTCCCGGCCATGGCCGGCGATGCGGCGCATGTCGTTATGCTACAGCGCTCGCCTACCTATGTGGTGTCGATTCCGGCCGAGGATAAACTGGCCAAGACATTGCATCGATTCCTGCCCACCCGGATAGCCTATGCGATTACCCGCTGGAAGAATATTAAAGTTCAACTGACCGTCTACCAACGATGCCGCGCCGAGCCGGAGCGAGTCAAGGAAAAAATGATCGGGTGGGTGGGCCAAGCGCTGGGACCCGATTACGATGTCGCCACCCACTTTGTGCCCCGCTACAATCCCTGGGAGCAGCGCCTCTGTTTTGCGCCGGATGGCGATTTATTTAAGGCCATTCGGTCGGGCCGGGCGTCGGTGGTGACCGACCTCATTGACACGTTTACCGAGACGGGGATTGCTCTAAAATCGGGTCGAGAGCTTAAGACCGATATCATCATTACCGCCACCGGATTGAATTTGGCCGTGCTCGGCGGCGTGGCGTTTATCGTAGACGGGCGGCCGGTCGATTTCTCTAAAACGTACACCTACAGAGGGGTGATGTATTCAGATATCCCGAACCTGGTGTCAACCTTTGGCTATGTTAACGCTTCATGGACCTTGCGGGCTGACTTAAATGCCGCATATGTTTGCCGCTTGATCAATCACATGGATAAGCTGGGCGTACACCAATGTACGCCGCGCCTACGGGCGGATGAGCTGACCATGCCAACCCGGCCCTTTATTCAGGGTTTCTCGGCCGGCTATGTGCAACGAAATCTTCATCTGTTACCGAAACAGGGGGATCGTGAGCCATGGGTCAACCCGCAGGATTACCGGCGCGACCAGAAGCTGCTACTCCGTGATCCCATTGACGACGGCGCGCTCGTGTTCGATAATGATGCGGTGGGGGATAATCGATAACTCAAGTTGCCGCCTGGATGCCCAAACCGAGGGGTAGGGCGTAGGGGTTAAGGGGTAAAACCGATTATTTCCTAGGGCGTCGTTCCAATTTTTTGGTATTTCCTGGGCATGGTAGCCACTTGAGCGAAAAATTATTCTACCATGCAGAACACGAAGGGCATGGCGTTTTTATGTTTCGTGTCCTTCGTGGATCAAACTTTTGACCCAAACGGCAAGAAGTGGCTTGGTTAGATACTATTAGGGTCTTAGCTAGCACTTCGCGGGGGAGTACGTTCTCTGATTAAGGCCATATCTTGACCAAAGAAGGCACTTGTTGAGATTGTAAATTTGCTGCCGTATCGACGTCTATTGTGGCCTCTTGGGCCAGGTTATACGCCGAACTGGCTACGGAGCCGCCGATATGGCGGTTAGGCGATTTGAAGGTTGTTTAGGGCTGGGCAAGGTCACATTTAAGTGATGCCGCTCAACGTTATCATCGGATAGCGGTCTATGGCTGATCTTCCACACGGGTGAGCCTGCGCCGATAATGCCACTCAAGCCGCCTCGGGTTCTCTCCATAGAAACCAAGTAGGCACAACCACGTCCTCCTTGGACAAAATCTCAAACCCAAATCGTTGATACAAGGGCAGATTTCTAGAATTTGTACTTTCTAAATAGCAGCCCATTTGATCTGAGTCCGCCTTGTGAGTGACAAAATTAAGAACGGCCGAGCCTGCCCCCTGTTGCTGC
>JAGRCC010000132.1 GCA_020433785.1 Anaerolineae bacterium | reverse complement strand
GCGTCCTGGCCGAACACAACGCCATTGTTAAACGGCTGCCGTCGGTCGAGACCCTGGGTTCTGTCTCGGCCATCTGCTCGGATAAAACCGGTACGCTCACCCTCAACAAGATGACGGCCGTCGAGTTCACCGTCCCCGGTCAAAATCGCTACCGGGTGACGGGTGAGGGCTATGGTACGCAGGGCGAGCTGCAACTGACCCGAGGCATCCCGCCCGGTCAGCCCTGGCAGAAGGGCGGGGCGGCCTACGGCACCGAAGGGCAGATCAAAAGCGCCGGCGGAGCCAAGATTGACCTGGAGCAGGTGATGCTGCCCATGGCCCTATGCGCCGACGCCCGGCTCGACGGTGAGACGCTGATCGGCGACCCCACCGAGGGCGCCTTGATTGTGCTGGCGGAAAAGGGCGGCATCTCGGTAGACGATGCCCGGGAGTTGTACCCGCGCGTGGCCGAAGTGCCGTTCGACTCGGATTACAAATTTATGGCCACCTTCCACAACATGACCAATGAGAACGGACAACCGGTGGTCCGCTGTTTTGTCAAAGGCGCGCCGGATGTGCTAATTGCCCGAGGGAGTTATTTCTGGGTACCCGGCGCAGAAGCTGTGGCCGTCACCGATGAGAATCACCAATTGGCCCTGGCCGAGAACGCGCGTATGGCGGAGGCCGGCGAGCGGGTAATGGTTGTGGCCCGCCGCGATTTCGATCCGCAAACGTTCGACCCCAAAGCGAACCTGATCGAGCTGGTCACAAACTTGACCCTGATCGCCATGGTTGGCATCGTCGATCCGCCTCGGCCGGAAGCCAGAGACGCCATCGCCAAATGCCACAGCGCCGGCATTCAGGTGCGCATGATCACCGGCGACCACGCCGTCACGGCGGCGGCCATTGGCCACCAGTTGGGTATCGAGGGCAGGGCCTTAACCGGGGCCGAATTTGCGGCCATCCCTGACGAGCAGCTAAAGCAACAACTGGGCCAAATCGGCGTGGTAGCGCGGGTGGCGCCGGAGGACAAAATCCGGCTGGTCCGCCTCCTCCAAGAGCAGCAAAACATCGTAGCCATGACCGGTGACGGCGTCAACGATGCGCCGGCCCTGAAAAAGGCCGACATCGGTGTAGCCATGGGCATCACCGGCACCGAGGTTTCCAAAGAGGCCGCCGTAATGATCCTGACCGACGACAACTTCGCCACCATCGTTAAGGCGGTGGAGTATGGCCGGGCCATTTACGATAACTTGTCGAAATATATTCGTTTCCAGATGACCGCCTTGGTGGCGTTTATCTTGGCTTATCTGGGGGCAGCGATGTTTTACATTGCCGGCGGCCAGCCTTTCGGCGCGCTGGTGGTCTTGTGGATAAACTTCTTCATTCAGGTGCCTATCGCCATTGCCCTGGGCCTCAGCCAGCCCCTACCCGGACTGATGGAGAAAAAGCCGCGGCCGCTCAGCCAGCCGATCCTGTCGCAAGCGCAGTGGATGCGTATGAGCTTTATCGGCTTCCTGATCGCGTTGGGCACCTTGGTTTTGGAGGCAGCGTACGAGCCAATCGACCCGGCCTTAGCGGCGACTATGGGCTTCGTGATATTCTCGCTATTCAATGTTGCTATGGGCATCAGCTCTCTTTCCGAAACGGACACCGTGTTTCAGCGCAGCATCCTGACCGATCGGCAGCAGTTGATGTATTATGGCGTGTCCATCCTGCTGATACTCCTGTCCACAGAGTTGCGCATCTTCCAGAGAATTCTGGGATTGGTTTCGCTCAGCGGCGGTCAGTGGCTGCTTTGCATTGGCCTGGCCTTCGCCCTGATACTGGTATATGAGGTGATGAAGTTCTTCCTGCGTCAAGGCCGCGGTGAAGATCAAAGCGGGGCGGCCGTGGTCGGCCAGGAGCCGGCCTTGGTGTGATCCAACAATTCAAGCTGTGATTTGGAGGAAAACTCCTGATGACAAACGATGATAAAACAACGATTAAAAGTATAGGGGTATTGACCAGCGGCGGCGACGCCCAAGGCATGAATGCCGCCGTGCGGGCCGTCACCCGTGCGGCGCTTAACCGGGGCGTTGAGGTTTACGCCATTTACGAGGGCTATCAGGGCATGGTCGAAGGCGGCGACAACATCCGCAACTTAAGCTGGGAGGCGGTCGGCGGGATTATGCAATTGGGCGGCACGGTGATCGGCTCGGCTCGCAGCGCCGATTTTCGAACGCGCGATGGCCGGCGACGGGCGGCGCATAGTCTCGTTCAACATGGCATTGAGGGGCTGGTGGTCATTGGCGGCGACGGTAGCCTGACCGGAGCCAACTATTTTCGCCAGGAGTGGCCCTCGCTGCTGGCCGAACTGGTGGCCGACGGCAAGCTTGATCAGGCCACGGCCGCGGCCCATCCACACCTGGCTCTGGTGGGGTTGGTCGGCTCAATCGACAATGATATGTTCGGCACCGATATGACGATTGGGGCCGACTCAGCCTTGCACCGTATTGTGGAAGCGGTCGATGCCATTGACAGCACGGCCGCCAGTCACCAGCGGACCTTCGTCATCGAAGTGATGGGGCGCCACTGCGGGTATCTGACGTTGATGGCCGGACTGGCCACCGGTGCCGACTGGGTCTTGATTCCCGAAAGTCCACCGGAAATCGAGGATTGGGAGACGACCATGTGTAACACACTGCAAGCCGGGCGGAAGATTGGCCGGCGAAACAGTATCGTTCTGGTGGCCGAAGGGGCCCAGGATCGGCATGGTCAGGCCATCACCGTTGATTATGTGAAACAAGTGCTCACCGATCGCTTAGGTGAAGATACCCGGGTAACGATTTTGGGCCACGTGCAGCGAGGCGGCACACCCAGCGCGTTTGACCGCAATATGAGTACCATGCTGGGCTGTGCGGCGGTCGACGAACTTTTGAAGATGACTCCCGACAGCGAGCCGCAGTTGATCGGTCTGCGGGATAATGACATTGTTCATTCGCCCCTCATGGAGATGGTGGCCAAAACGCACCAAATTGCCGAGTTAATCCAGGCGCACGAATATGATCAGGCGATGGAGAAGCGGGGGCGTGGTTTTGTCGAGTCGTTCCAGATCCTGCAAACCTTAACCCGGGCCTATCCGCACGCTCCGGAACCGGGTCAGAAGCGGCTGCGCTTGGCCGTGATGCACAGCGGCAGTCCGGCCCCCGGCATGAATGCGGCGGCGCGAGTGGCGATCCGGCTGGGGCTCGACCGGGGGCACGTTATGCTGGCGGTTCGAAATGGGTTTCCCGGATTGATGAGGGGGGATATCGATGAGATCGGCTGGCAGACGGTCGATGGTTGGGTGGCCAAAGGCGGCGCGGAATTGGGCACTAACCGCACTGTACCGGCAGAAGATGATTATGAAAGAATCGCGAGTTGCCTAACCGAGCACAAAATTGACGGCTTGTTGATTATTGGCGGTTCGACCGGCTACCAAACGGTTTATCACCTGGCGGGGCAGCGAGACACCTACCCGGCGTTTAATATTCCCCTGGTTTGCGTGCCGGCCACGATCAACAACGACCTGCCCGGTACCCAGGTAAGTTTAGGCGCGGATACCGCCTTGAATACTATCACCCTGGACCTGGATAAACTGAAGGAGTCGGCTGTGGCGACGCAGCGCTGCTTTGTGGTGGAGGTCATGGGGCGCGACTGTGGTTATCTGGCGTTGACCAGCGGCTTGGCTACGGGGGCTGAACGGGTGTACCTGCCGGAAGAGGGTATCACGTTGGATGACCTGCGGGCCGATGTGGAGCAGCTGAAGCAAGGCTTTGCCGGCGGGAAGCGGTTGGGCCTGATGATTCGCAGCGAAAATGCCGACTCCATCTATACGACCCCCTTCCTGGTGGCGCTTTTTGAAAAGGAAGGCGGCGA
>JAGRCC010001120.1 GCA_020433785.1 Anaerolineae bacterium | reverse complement strand
ATTTTGTCGATGCCTACAACCAGTTGGGCATCACCTATCACGATCAGAGCAAATATTTGGAAGCGCTGACCGTTTTCCGGGCCACGACGCAGCTTGAACCGGCCAACGCCCATCACTTTTATAATTTAGGCACCACTCAAAAAATTATTCGCGATTACGAAGGCGCGCGCCGATCATTTGAAACCGCCATCAAACTCAAACCCGATTATACCGAAGCCAAAACGCAGCTCTCGCTATTGGAGAAGGCGCTATCGACCGGCGTCGTGCGCGTCCTGGAAAATATTCCTATCCTCAGCAAAATGACGCTGGAGCAAAGTATTATCCTGGCCAATCGAATTCAGGTGGAGGATTACCGGCCCGGCCAGATTATCTTCCACATGGGCGCGACAGGCCAGACGTTCTATGTCATCGAAGCCGGCGAGGTCGAAGTGCTGGCCCCGGATATGGGGGGACAGCCCAGCGGCGTCATCAATCGCCTGGGTCCGGGCGACTTCTTCGGTGAGATTGCCCTGCTGCGGGCTATTCCCCGCACGGCCACCATTCGCGCCACCCGGCCCACCCGCCTGCTAGCGATAAACCGCGAAGATTTCGAGACGGTGGTACAAAAATATCCCTCCATCGCCCACACCCTGGCCGAAACCTCCGGCTTGCGCCTGCTGCGCGACCGGCAAATCGGCCGCCGCTCCGATTTGGATCGCTACTATGATCCCGGCTACATCGCCGAATTGACCCATCAGACCGAAGTCACCGTCGTTATGGGCGACATCCACGGCTCGACTTATCTGACCAACGCCATCGGCCCGGAAATGATGGTCGCCTTCTTGGATGAATATCTGCTGCGGATGTCCACTATCATCGTCCAGGCCGGCGGAGCAATGGATAAAAGTTTGGGCGACAGCGTCATGGGCGTCTTCGGCAATTTCCCCGGCCGCCACAAAGACAGCAAATCCAACTCGGCCAACTCGGCCTTGCTGGCCGCGCTAAAAATGCGCCAAGCCTACCGCCTCCTTCGCGATGAGTGGAAGCGGGAAAGCCCGGAATTCGGCCAAACCGGTATGGGCATCGGCGTTAGCACGGGCAAAGTCAAAACCGGCACAGTTGGCCCTGAAGCAACCATGGTTGGCCCGGCAGTCAACCTATCGAGCAAACTCAGCAAGCTGGCCATCAACGGCCGCACCGAAAGCGAAATTTACACCGATGCCCGCACCCACGAACTGATCGCCAACGCCTACCGGACCGAACCGATCAGCCTCGACTATACCCGCAAAAAAGTCGGCGTTGATTTGGAAGCCTACCGTATCGTTCAACGCCGCTAAAGGTTAATAGCTCAATAGCCACTACTCAATAAGTCAGGACTTACGCAGTTCCAAAGGTGACAGTCACTTAAACACGCTAAATCAACCTGTTTGGATCACTCCGAAGCTGATTTATTGATAATAAGTGACTGTCACATAGATTTTTGCGTAAAGCCTGCCCCCGTATGAGCAAACCAGCAATGGGTAATGATCGGGTAATGGTCGGCCTTTATTATGGAGTAGTAACTATTCAGTTGACTGGCACTTTTGCTTAAATCGACAACGCAGATTGGAATACACCGTGCGATTACCGCGATCATCGCCAGTCACTGGTCGGCTAAATAACTATAAAAAAGTGACTATCGGGCAAAAATTTTGGTACCTTTGGCACTTCACATTTACGGCTAAATTGGATATCATATTTAGTAAATCACAATTGATTCAAAATGAAGGGCAAAACCGCCCATCCAACCGGAGTTGCCATGTCGACCGGCAATTGTGATCGACCGAGATCAGAGAGCATAACCTGACCAACGCTCTTTAAACTACCAAATTTTTAACACCGCTACACAATTTAATACCACCAAGGAGAAATTTATGGAAGATTTCCACCAACGCTACGCAGCCGGCGAGCGAGATTTTAGCCAGCTCGACTTGCCAGGGGCCAATTTAAGCGGCCTTGATCTCAGCGGCGCTAATTTCAGCCTGGCCAAGTTGAACGGCGCCGATCTCAGCGACGCCAACCTGCGTCAAGCCAATTTCAATGGCGCCGTTCTCCAAAAAGCCAATCTAACCGGCGCTGATTGCTCAGAAGCAGACCTCAGTCTGGCCGACCTTGGCTTTGCCAACCTGACCGGGGCCAACCTAACCGGGGCTAACATGCAAATGACCATTCTGTTTCGTACCCGATTCAAAGACACCACTATGCCGGACGGCACCATTCGATAACCTTATAACCTTATATTTACGGAGGAACCCATGAAAAAATTTCTACTGTTCAGCTGTATTACCCTACTGTTTTTGGTCATTGCCGGGGTCGCCTCGGCTCAGGAAAGTTACACC
>JAGRCC010001119.1 GCA_020433785.1 Anaerolineae bacterium | reverse complement strand
ATATCGGCCGGATCATTTTGTAAATCGGCATCCATGGTGATGACGATGTCGCCCTCAGCCTGATCGAAACCGGCGGCGAAAGCGGCCGTTTGGCCAAAGTTGCGCCGAAAGCGGATCACCCGGATACGCTCGTCTTGCGCGCGCAGCTTGGTCAAGGCGGCAAAACTGCCGTCGCGACTGCCGTCATCGACGCAGATCATTTCGAAGGTGTGACCGGTGGCTTCCAGCGCCGGAACTAGCTCATTAAGCAGGTGAGGAATACTTTCGACCTCGTTATAAATAGGGAGGACGATGCTCAGTTCCGGCTTGCTAATCTCAATTTGCTCTTCTAAATTTTCTTCAAAAATGGTTTCATTGTTCTTCTGATACAACATTTTGTGCCCCGCGCAGTAAATAAATCACGCCACCGATGAGTCCGGTGCAGATATTGCCGATAACGTGAACCAACAGTGAAAAGGCTACGGCCACCTCCGGCGCTACACCGATTTGACCGTAAAGTTGTCGAAAGGCTTCTTCGCGCACGCCCAGGCCGGCAAAGCTAATCGGTACGATCAACAGCAGCGACGTGATCGGCACAATGACGGCGTATTGCGCCAGATTAACCGGCGCGTCCAACGAAAAGCCGATGAAGGCGTACATGGTGATGTGGATCAGGTTAAAAATAAAGGCCACCACAAACGATTGACCCAGGGCCGGTACGGGGTAGCGCTGAAATGACTCAAAGGAATTGCCGATGAATTTGATATCGGTCAGTCGGCGAAACAGGCCGATTTTTTGGCGCAAATTGTTATACAGAGGGCGGTTAATTAGTAGCAGACCGCCGACCAATTCGGCCACAAAGATGAAGATCGTAAAGTAGGCCACACCGTTGGGAACGGTACCCCAACTGGTCATTAGCGCTACTATCGCGATGGCTTGCAGCGCGAAGATGCCTAAGAAGCGATCAACCACCACGCTGGTAACCGTATCCGAGACGCGCGGGCTGTGCCGGTTGAGTTCGACCATGCGCATCGCATCGCCGCCTAACCCGCTGGGCAGCAGGTTGTTGAACAGAAAGCCGATAAAATAGATAGCGGTTAGTTCACCCAACGGCACCGGCACGCCGATGGCGTTAAGCAGAATTTGCCAGCGAATGGCCCGCACCACTACGCCGATGATCATCATCACCAACGCCGCCGCCAGCCAAGCCGGGTGGGCGTTCTGCAAGGTAGCAACTAAAGATCCGACATCAATCGTACTAAAAATAATCGCGAGCATAACGATGCTCACCACCACTTTTAGGACATTCATCCATTGTTTGCGGTTCATAGACCCAACTCTTAATCTTCCACAATTTGATGATATTTTTCCAGGGCGGTTTGCCACTGGCCTGATCGAGACAAATCCAGCGCCTCATCTGCGGCCGGACCCTGCCAGCGGGTATTGAAGGCAACCGCCTGCTGTAGGGCTTCGACCGCCGCCGGTACGTTGCCGGCGGCCTGGTTAGCCCTGGCTAAAGCCAAAAAGCCATTGACCCAGCCGGGAAAAATATCGACAGCGATTTGATAAGGTTCTACAGCGGCGGCCGGTTGGCCGGCAGCCATTAAGGTATCGCCCAATGCCAGCAGCGCCGCCGCCCGGGCCGTGCGAGGATCGGGATCGAGTATGCCCTGCTGCTGCGCTTCAGCCGCCCACGGATAGGCCGCCCCCACCGCCTGACTGGCTAGATTGATCGCACCCTGTTTGAGCAGTTCCGGCTCATACACCGGCAGCAGCGGCTCGGAGATGATGACTCCGTCGAACTTGATATTCTTAGCCGCCGCTGTCTCGACCGGAGCAAAGCGATTGACCGCCCAAACACGCCCCCCATGCGCTCGTAATTCTTCCGTGCGACGCTCAA
>JAGRCC010000131.1 GCA_020433785.1 Anaerolineae bacterium | reverse complement strand
CCTTTCTTTGTTTACACTGTAATTAATTTCTTGGGTTAAGTAAGGACGAACAATCAGGTCAGAATTAACCACACGAAGCCCACCCATACTGGCATTCACCCGACGGCCAGTTTGATATTGATAAGCTTGAATGAAGCGGGCCAACTCTACCGGTCTCACACTACACACAACCACGTCGGGCACGAGATCTATATCTTCAAAATCCAGATCATATAGGAATACACCATTCATCACTGCCGGCTGAATTGCTAACATCTCACTAATGGCCCGCTTAGCCGTAATAACATCATTAAAACGGCCACTATCTTCGGGACCGAACAAGCCAAATTCGGGCCTACCAGCGGCATGATGCGCATAGACTAGTCCGGCAGTGAAATCTTTAGGTGTCGGTGGCTCAAATGTCTCAACCGATGCTGATTGAGCCTGCATCAAATCAGTATAAACTCTAGGGCCACATAATGGGGCAGCCTGTTCTTGCTCAACCAACCCCAAGCTAATCGCAGCCGCGACACAGCCAATGTTGTCAAGAGTGAGTAAAACCGCATCGCCAAGCGAGGCTTGTTTAGCCGCCTGACAGCTAGTGAGCGTAATACCGGTTGGTTGATGAGCTAGAACTTGGTCTGGGATGGGATCATCATGCCGATAAAATTTGACAGCCGTAGTTGGAATGCTCAAATTATCAACACCCATAGCATCTATTATCTGCTGGTACAAATGTTTGAGCGTGGTCATAGGTTAGCTCCCAACCCTAGTTGAATAATTGTTTATCATTGAGCAATATCTTGAGATCACCCTTGGATTTGTAGTACCCCAGAATAAAATTGGCATCAACGCCGTGCCCAAGAGAACTGGCGTCATCAATGTCTTTGGCTTCGATATCAACCACTTCGGTAACTGAACTAACTACAATCCCCACCGGTGTTACTCCACTAGCGGTAGCGACCTCCAGAACCACTATCCGGGCTTGTTGATCATAATCGCCAACGCCTAAACCTAGCTTTTGGGTCAAATCAACTACAGGGACAATTTCGCCCCGGACATTGATGACGCCTTTGATGTAGTCGGTGGCGTGAGGGACAACGGTGATAGGTCTCATCTTAATAATTTCTCTAACTCCAAGCACATCTAAGCCATATTCGCCGTTACTGGTATTAAATATAAGATACTTACCCTCCAAATTTAAGCTCGCCTTGGAGACGCGGGAACTGGATTGGCGATGGTTCATATTGTTAAGAATATCAGACACATTGCGAAGTATAGACTTGCGGGGGGGGGTATGCTTGCAGGCAATTTCAGCAAAACGTGTGTCGACAAACTCTTCAAGGTTGACCAGTGTGCCCAAACCCATTTCTTGCACCATGTATCGCTGAATTTTGTCCAGGTCTTCGATAACGGGGAATAAGTCGCCAGTTTTAATACCCTGATTTTCTTTGAGTACATCGCGTAAAACGGCTTCCCGCAACCCCAAGCTGCCGGTCGGGTCCAAGAAAGGGACACCAATTGCAGCGGACGTCTCCGGTTTCTGCTCGATAAATTGACCAGCTTCAACTAACATATTGACCAATTCTTGGACGGCGTCCGGGTATTCCGACACAATTTCATCACGTACGGCTACCACACAACAGGGGTGATTCTCCCACAGTTCGCCAGACAGAAATGTTAATTCGGCAATTCCTTCGGCAATTGCTTTGGTACCAATTGGCTCGGCAACGAGATAGCCGCCGGCTTGAGGGTTAGCTGCCAGGTATTCAGGCATTTGAATGGGGGGGATTACTTCTAAAAACACATCGAAGTCGCCGCGTCCTTCAAAGCCCGGACGCAACCCTAAACCACGCAAAAACATGTGAGACAGCATATGGTGGATTGACATTTCATGCGGGATATAGAAGGTTTTACTCTTAAAATTCTCGGCTAGCGATTTACTGTCACCTTCGATGCGCTTGCGGACAAAGATGCTGCCGTTTTTATGAGCCAGCAGCACTAATTTAATCGGTACACCAAAGCTATATAGATCCATGGCTATCGGCGCTAGTATAAAGGCAACATCGACTTCACCGGTTTCTAGCGACTTCTGAACGGGGTTCCAACTAGGCATACAGACCGTTTCTAGTTCAAAATGTTGGGGATTGAGCTTTTGGGATTTAATCAGATGCTTCAAAACGCCCAGACTGAGGTGGTCAGTAATTTGAATGTGGGCAACTTTAAGCTGAAGTTTACCTGAGGCAGCGCGACGGGGGCGGGCCTGAACTGCGGCTGCTTTTTCGGCTTTTTTGTCTTTGTCAAAAATCTGTTCCAGCAGCGTCACCAATTCTTTGGCAGCAAACGGTTTGGTGATAAAATCGGTAACACCGGCCTCGTTTGCTTTGGCAACCTGCTTTTTTTCGCCGCGGGCGGTGGCCATAATAAAGGGAATATTTTTAGTTTTTTCGTTGGCGCGCACCCAAAGCAACAGTTCATAGCCGTCTTTATTAGGCATGTTCCAATCGCTTACAATAACATCGATGCCCTCTTCTTCCTGAAGACGTTCAACGGCATGGTTGCCGTCTTCAGCCTCGACCACGTTTTTGAATCCTAATTCATTTAAGCCTTTGCGAGCCGAACGGCGAACAAAATTAGAATCTTCAACTAATAAAATTTTCATAGATGTATCGATAGTCATGGTGTATCTCTCCGGTTTGATAAAATTAATCCGATACATCTTTATTATCGTCACAATCCAAAATTTCTGCGTAAAAAGTGCGTTAAGATTTTCAAGTTATACTTTTAATCAAACGTGAGTTGTAATCAAATGAACGAACGTATTCTAATCATCGATGATAACGTCACTAATCTGAAAGTCGCCATTAATACTCTGGAAAGCTATGATTATAGTGTATTGATGGCAAGGAACGGTCGGGATGGGTTACATCGGGCGATCTACGCTCAACCTGACCTGATTTTGCTTGACATTAAGATGCCGGATATGGATGGCTATGAGGTTTGCCGTCAGCTCAAGGCCGATGAACAAACCCAACAAATTCCAGTCATTTTTATCAGTGCTTTACATGAAGTATTTGATAAAATGACGGCCTTTTCCATTGGTGGAGTCGATTACATCACTAAGCCCTTCCAAACCGAAGAGTTACTCGCTAGAGTCAAAACGCATCTGGACTTGCGCCGCTTGCAACAGGAATTACAAGACACCAACGAAACGCTAGAAGAAAAAGTACGAGACCGAACAGCTGAACTAGCCGAAGCCAACGATCTGCTTCAGGCTGAAATCGAGCAGCGTAAATGGCAGCAACAGGAAAAAGATCGCCTTTTTGCCGTTGTTAGCCAGCAGAGCGATCACTTACGCAATTTGACCACCCTTCTCATTCAAGCCCAACAGTCCGAACGACAAGGGTTGGCTGTTAATTTGAAGAACGAAATGGCTCAGAAAATCGAGCTAGTTCAATCGAGTCTGAACCAAGCGCAACTGTTGTTAAGTGATGAGAATATCAAGCCGGTAGCCGAATACCTGACTACGGCTATCCAAGTTTTGACTCAAATGTCGGTGTATGTTGCGCAGATAACTAACGATCTTCCCCAACCGACCGCTCAAGAGCAAGCGGTGAGCCAGAGTCCGCTGATTAAATTGTCAGGACGAGAACGGGAAGTGCTGCAACTACTGGCTCAAGCAAAATCCAATCAAGAAATTAGCGAAATTCTGAATATCTCGGTTGCATCGGTCTATACCTACAATCGGCGTATCAAAGATAAACTCGATCTGCGCGATCTGCCCGGTTTGATCAAATTTGCCTTGGATCACGATTTGTTGGAGTAAATGAAATGGATCGAGCTTATATCAAGCTCCCACCGGACGAACCCGAACTACCGCATGTTGTAATTTAGAACCACAACGAAGCCGGGCGGCGTTTGCCCGATCAGTTGTATCAAATTTGCCATGAGATGAGCCTTCAGACAGCTCTGTTTGATGATCTGCTTAAAACTCAGACAGTTTGTCCCAATTCTAGTACAAAACTGCCCCAATTTTAGGACAGACAAATCCAAAGTAATTTGTTATCCTTAATAAAGTAAACTGGTAACGTTATCATTGTTGACGGTGAAAACGAAAAATGAACAAATTAGGCTATCTACTGCTCGGTATCAAAATCTCCCTGCCCTCTTTTGATCAACTCACCCTAACAGTCCCCCAGTTAAGCCCATCAGTCAAACTAGAAGATCCGCTCAGCGCCGAGATCCGGCGGCTAGAGGAATTATCGAGCCAAGAGGCATTGAGGCTGAAGACCGACAGGCACATTCCCAAGTCAATGGCTCCGCTCACACCTCACCAAAAGATTATCGATTTAGCCGGTTAAATTATTGACTATCGTCTCATTTAGGCAGGGGTTAACCCTTGAATCAATTTTTTGATTACCTCCTCACCGTCCTGGCTAACTTTGGGGGCGGCGCAGGTGGACCGCAAAATGATCTAGTCCGATTTGGCATGACCGCGATTTTCTTTGCCATCCTTTTATATGTGGCCTGGTCGCGCCAGCAGCAGAGCGACTATCCACGGGAAAAATGGCTGGTGTGGGGTTTCGGTTTAGGCTTGGGGCGCGAACTATTTATGTTCATTATTGTCTCGCTGATCGTTGCCGGGATGATCGAGCAGGCTAAGTTGGAGATTTTCTTCCCACCGTTCGAACACGTGCTGCGGAGTGTGGCGGTGGTCTACATTGCCGGGGCTTTTTTACGATACATTTTGAAAGATGCGTTGATCTCTCGGCGTTATTTGCAAGTTTGGCTCAGTGTGACCATTGCCTGTTATCTCATCATCTTTTGGCCATGGGCGCAAGCGGTTATGCATAATCCAGCACTAAGGTTTGGTATGCATTGGGGAGATTGGGTCTTTCGTATCGTCGGGGTTATATCGTTGGCCATCCCCATTGTGCTTTTAGCTCAAGGCAAAGGTTGGGTTCGTAATGTGGCTATCATCGCCATTGCCGGCTTTTTCTTGGATGATTTTCTGATGCTGTTCAATCTGGCGACGGCTGAAATTTATGCGGAAGTATACAGCCCCATTCGCCATAATCTTCATATTTGGTCGGTGGCCTTGTTAGGCTATGTTTATTTCAAAGAGCAGGCTAATGAACTAAAGCAGAGCAAAAATGCTTTGCAGGCTTATTCAGAACAACTAGAAGAAATGGTCGAAACCCGCACGGCGGCACTAACCCAACGCACCGAACAGTTGGAGCAACAAACCATCGAATTGGCCAAGGCGAAAGAGCTGGCTGAAATGGCTCGCGCCGAGGCCGAAGTGGCGAATCAGGCTAAGAGCCAGTTTCTATCCAATATGAGCCACGAACTCCGCACCCCCCTAAACGGTATTTTAGGCTACGCTCAAATCCTCAATCGAGATCCCAACCTGACCACTACTCAAAGAGATGGGCTGAACATTATTTACAACAGTGGACAGCATCTGCTAACGCTCATCAACGATGTGTTGGACTTGGCCAAAGTCGAAGCCAACAAACTGGAACTGAGTCCTGCTCCGCTGGATTTACCCACTTTTCTTGACAATGTGGTAGCCTTGATGGACATGTCCGCTCAACAAAAGGGCTTAAGATTTATCTTTCAGGCTGCCCCCAACATGCCCCACCTGATCGAAGCCGATGAAAAACGCCTACGACAGGTGCTGCTGAACCTGCTGGGCAACGCCATCAAATTTACCGAAACGGGTCAAGTCGTCCTCCGGGTCGCCAGTCGAGAGGCAGGTGGAGGTGCTCAGGAGCAAGATGAACCTCCCCTACTTCGTTTTGAGGTGGAAGACACCGGTCCCGGTATTCCTCCCACCTACCTGCAAAAAATCTTCCAACCGTTTGAACAAATAGGCGATAGCCAACAACGCCTCAGCGGCACCGGCTTAGGGCTGGTCATCAGCCAGCAGTTGGTCCGATTAATGGGCGGGCAAATACAGGTTTCCAGCCCGCCGCCGCCCCCCATTACCATCAGGGATAGAAACGAATCGACACCCACAACGGGTAGTCTCTTTTGGTTTGAGGCCCGATTCCCGGTCGCTGAAGCCGTCGAGCCGATGGAATTGCCGGCCCAACCTATTACGGGCTACAAAGGCCCGCGCCGGCGGGTGCTTGTGGTGGATGACAAAAGCAACAACCGCCTGGTGCTGCTGAATCTGCTGGAACTGCTGGGGTTCGAGGTGGTTATGGCCGAAAACGGGCAAGAAGGGCTCGATCAAGCCAGACAAACCCGGCCCGATCTCATTTTAATGGATCTGGTGATGCCGGTGATGATGGGTTTTGAAGCGATATCGGCTCTGCGAGCCACGCCGGAGTTGGCCGCCATCCCGATTATTGCCGTCTCGGCCAGCGCCTTAGATCTCGATCAGGACCAAAACCGGCGTATTGGTTGTGACGATTTTTTGGCCAAGCCGGTCGAGGCCGACAAATTATACGAGCTAATCGGCCACTATCTCGATTTAGAGTGGATCTATGAAGACAAGCGCCTGGATACACCTCAGCCGATACACCCTCAGTCAGCAGCTCCGGCTGAAATAACACCGCCGCCGCAAGCCGAACTGGAAATGCTGTATGAATTGGCTCGCCTGGGCAGTATGCGCGGTATCCAGGAACGGGCCTACGATCTGGAAAACTTATCTGAACGGTACCATCCTTTTGCCCAAACCTTACACACCCTGACTGAAGCGCTTGAGGACAAAAAGATCATCACCTTTCTTGAACAGTACCTTAACGATGCAAACGGCTAACCTCAAAGATGACCATTCAATGCCAGCCCGATCACTTACGCCCTGGGCGATCCGCATCAAACCCTTGACAGTTTTTTTGGATTGAGGCCACTATTGCCCTATAGATTGTCCTAAATCTATGACAAAACTGTTCAAATTGTAGGACAGACAAACCCGCTGGTCTTTGCTAAAATGGAGAATATCAGATAATGAAACAGTCAACTCCATTCTCGTATGACAAAAAAATTTCTCAATAGCAGTCAAAGACTTTTCCAGCATAATGTCCAACCACCCCGATCACTACCAAATTGTCCCGATTTTATGACAAAACTGTCCCGATTTTATGACTGACAAACCCGACAGAATTTGATATCCTGTAGTAACCTGCTTTATGAAATACCGGACGAGGGCGATAACAGCTAAATCTTTAGCTCACATGACCGAGACGTCGCCAAAGCGTTTATTATCAACCTTTACTTTTTAAGGAATTAGACCAATGCCAATGATAACCATTAACTCACGAACAATGTACTATGAAGATCACGGCCATGGTTTTCCCATTATTTTCGGGCATAGCTACCTCTGGGATAATGAAATGTGGCAGCCCCAAGTCGCAGCGCTGTCCGCTACTTACCGCTGCATTGTACCCGACCTATGGGGACACGGACGCTCGGCCCCGCCGCCGGCCGATTCTTATTCAATCGAAGAACTCGCTGAGGATATGTGGGCTTTCACCCAGGCCCTCGGCCTTGAACAGTTCGCCGTTGTGGGCAGCTCAGTAGGCGGCATTTGGGCGACCCATCTCACCCTGAACCATCCTGAAGCAGTCTCAGCGTTAGTTTTGATGGACACCTATTTAGGCTCGGAACCGCCCGAAGCTTTCGCCCACCATTTTGGCATGTTGTCCATGATCGAACAGATCGGCACGGTTCCGGCGCCGATGCAGGACGAGATCGTTCCCTTCTTTTTTTCACCGGTAACTATGCAGCAAGCGCCCAATATCGTTAATCGTTTCAAGGTTGATTTATCGTCGTTTGAGGTCGCCCAAGTGCCCGGCCTGGTGAGCATCGGTCACGGTATCTTCTCCCGGACATCGCAGTTAAACCGGCTGCCTGAAATCACCGCACCGACGATGATCATCGTTGGCGCTGACGATAAGTCGCGACCGCCGCATGCAGCCCAACAAATGGCCGACAGCATTCCTGACGCGACGCTTAAAATCATTGCCAATGCCGGCCATGTCAGCAATCTGGAACAACCGCATCAAGTCACGCCGTTATTAAACGGCTTTCTACAGCAAGCGCTAGAGAAAAATTTAAGTTTCGCGGCGATTTAACATTGAGGGGGGAACAAATTATGAATAACAGCATGTTTGTTCAAACAGCTCATCAAGACGATCTCGCACCCATTATGATTTCTCTGCTGGGATCATTCAGGCTCAAGATCTACGATAATCAAGTGCCGATCAATAGTGGCAGCAAATCCGAGTTGTTACTGACTTACCTGGCTTTAACGCGGCAGTATCGCCTGGAACGCACTCAGATCCTGGAACAACTCTGGCCCGGCTATGATGTGACGTTGGCCGGCCAATCGCTCAACAGTCTGATTTATCAACTCAATAAGCTGACCAAGAAGTTTTCCAAACGGGATAGCCTGGTTAATCACGATAATGGCTATTACTACCTTAATACGTCGGAAGAGATCGGCATCGACATCGATTATTTCGATGCATGGCGAGCTGAAGGGGCGCGCTTATTGCACCAAGGCGACCATGAAAAAGGCATCACTTTTTATGAAGACGCCTTGACCCTCTACAAAGGCGATTTGGGCGGCGACTCCAGCATCCAAACCATTATTGAACGCGAGCGACTGCGGGCGGCTTTTTTGGATTTATTAGCCTCACTGTCCGACTACGCCTATTCCGAGGAAGACTACACCAAAGCCTTAGCCTACATCCACCGCTTACTCAAACACGACCCTTGTCGGGAAGATGCCCATCGGCAGGCGATGCGTTGTTACGTACGCCTGGGCATACGAACGCAAGCGCTGCGCCAATATCAACTCTGCGACCAGATTCTAGCGGCCGAATTCGATATCAAACCCGAACTGGCCACTCAGGAACTTTTCGACCAAATTCGGCTGGACCCGACCAACGTCTAATGTTTAGGAATGACCCTAATTCCAAAGAAGGAGAGAACCGATGTTTTTTACCGAGTGGGAAATCTTATTGGTGGACGATGAAGTCGATGTGCTGAGCATATCCAAGCTGGCGATGAAGGATTTCACGGTGTATGGTCTACCGCTCAAAATCCATACGGCCCAGAGTAAAGCCAAGGCGATTGAATTTATGAACAGCCGGCCCGATCAACATCTGTCGCGCTTAGCCCTCGGTTTTATCGACGTGGTGATGGAGAGCGACCACGCCGGGTTGGAATTGTGCCGGCACATTCGTCAAGACAGAAACAATACGCTGACCCAACTTTATATCCGCACCGGCCAGCCCGGCATCGCCCCGGAACGGACCGTAATCGACCAGTATGAGATTAGCGGCTACTTTACCAAAGCCGAAGCCACGGAAGATAAGCTTTACTCGCTGGTCAAAAGTGGGGTCCGTCAATATTTATCGGAAATGATGTCGGTCGGATCATTCGCCATCCTGGCTCACGCCATCGCCAATGCCGCCTCGCGGGCCGACGTTGAAGCCGGCCTGCAAGCGATCATGACCAGTTGGGACGGTGAAGGCGCCCTGGCCCGGGCCGTCGGCCAGCGCGATGGGATTGCCCATGCGCTGCTGCTCAACGGCCAGGTGCTCCATCTGGCCGGCGCAGTTGACGAGCAAACCGCCCAAGAACGCGTGTCCTGGCTCGAGCAAGCGGCGGGGCAATCCCTGAATACCGACGGCGACAAATATGTCGCTGATGATAACGGCAACCACCTCATCGACATCACCGCCCAGCCGGACAGCCCATCGATACAATGGTACTTCAAAACCTCATTCGAGCCGCCGGCGTATTGTATCTCCCTGAGCCATCAGGCCTTCAAGAGCATCGCCACCGTTTGGCAGCAAGCCGGTTAAGCTGGGTTTGCCCCGCATCGACCCTTGAGCAGGCGCGGCTCATAGCCGGGCCGATT
>JAGRCC010000130.1 GCA_020433785.1 Anaerolineae bacterium | reverse complement strand
CGTCGTCCCAGATTGGCAATCGCGGTGATGTATTCCAGCGGGGCGCGGCGAGCCAACTCTTTAGCCAACGGCACCGGGCGGCCAAATCGACGCCCCCGTAAAACCAAGCCGATAAAGATAACCGTGGCGATAAACAGCAAGGCTCGCCCAACCGCGGTATAGCGTAGTCCGTTCCAGGGGCCAAGCAGACCGGTTTGCCCGGCCCGTAAGCCGTGGTGCCATTCATCGAACCAGATGCCTCCGGTCGCCTGGGCCGCACTGACCACGTTCAGCACCAGAGCCGGGTTACCCGCCGCCTTTAAACCGGCATTCGAAAAGGGAAAGGGGGCGGCGCTCAACAACACCTGACCGTCGCCCTGGGCAAAGGAGACGATAACCGGTTTCCCATCCACGGCGATGAACGTGACAAAATCGCGCCGGTTGGTTTGGAAAAAGGCCTCGGGATGAACGTCGGCTGGTTCCATAGGCGGCGAATGCCACAGAGGCGTTTGGGCCACCAACGTGGTGGTGGGGGGATTGAGGTAGGTGAGGTTGAAATTATAGTGCCGGAAGGCGAACACCGCCCCCAACTCATCGCCGACAACCGCCAATGTCCCGCCCTCCTCAACCCAAGCATCGAGCACCTCCCACTCATCATCGGCGATCCCGGCCAACGGTTCCAGCATAAAGATGAGATCGGTCTCTTCCGGCGGCAAAAATTCGGCAACGGCGACTTCAGGTAAGGGGTAATCGAGAGACTCCAGCCACAACTTCAGCGCTTTCCCGCCATTCGGGGTTGAGGAAAAGGTGGCCAGCGGCGGGACATCCTCTTGCTGGTTACTCTGGCTGGCCGCAATGGCGGTGATGACCAGTAGGGAGGCCAGCAGCCCAATCGCTAACCAGGTGTCGCGCGATAATTTGATCATTTTTGTTTGCGCAACTCGGCTACGCGGGCTTCGTAGCGGTTATAAGTGGTTTCATCGAGTTCTTGGAAGCCGTACCACACCCGATCAAAAATCTCGATGACCTCGCGTAGAATTCCGGCTAATTGCGGTAAATGCGCGACGTTGCGCAGATATTCTCGATTGGTGCGCGAGCGGTCGTAGCGTAATAAACCGCGCTCGTCCAATAATAAGAGGGATGAGAGATAAAGATAACGCACGGCGGTGCGATAGTCGCCGCTGGACGATAAGGTCCGCGCCCGTTCTAAGGCGCTATCGGCGGTGAGAAGTTCATCACCGTTACCCTGATCCAAATTCAACTGGGCCTGTCCGGCAAATTCGGCCATAATATTGCGCGAGAGATAAATCAGGATGATCAACAAGGCGATAACGCTCAAGGTGGTGATGATGTAACTTATCAACTCAACGTTCAATGAGATCGCGCCGTCGGGGACGGATGTAACGCTATTTTCGGGCAAGAACCGGGCGAAAAGGTTAAGGATGGCTCGTACGACTCTACTAACTAATCGCCAAAAGAGTGAGGGTTGTTCCACCTGCCATTGAAATTCGGCCCGATCGAGAATTGGGGTCAGCGCCGCAATATCCTCGCTCGTGTGCGGGGTGGCGGGCCAGTTTTGAGCCGTAGCGCGAAGAGTCTCGACAATTGCCCTTAATCGAGGCAAATCAGGCGGTGTGGCCCGCAGTTGGGCGACCAGATAACTGTGATCGACGGCCATTGTGGAGCGGTCGGCCAGGATCACCACGGTGATCTGCTGCCACTCGTCGGCTAACTGTTGTAGTTGGGCTTGATTACTTTCCACGTTCTCCGATTCCAAACCCATGACTTTATCGTGGATTTCGGCGAGCTTCGACCAATATTCCTCCACCGGCAAGGGAGGATTAGCGGCCAAGACCTCGTTACTCCGAACAAAAATTGAGAGTAACAGCATCGCTATACTCAAGGTGAAAACAAAACGTAATTGGGGTTTCATAGGACGATAACGATTTATCAACTCGTAAACCTAGCCAAAATCTCCGCTGGCGGCCATTAGCGCAAAAAAGAGGAAGCCAATCAAGGCAAGTAAGAAATAGAACGCCATCAGAAGAGCGACCGCGCCCAGCTCAAGCAAAACAAAGTAACCCATTTCGTTTATTGTAAACCAATTGCCCTGTTGAACTCCAGGGGCTTGAGACACCAGTTGAGCCACGTCGGTTCGCTCCCCCATAAACCCCATCGAAAGGACATCCATATCAAATCCTTCAGTCTGGATGCGGAGGTCGAAATACATCAAGGTGATCGCGGTGAGTTGGAGGGGCAGGTAAATCAGGCTAAAAAGCAGGGTCGTTATCGATTGAATGATGGTTTGGATGGTCAATTGGGCAGAGGTAGGGGCCAGCGGATCGCCAAAAATGAGCTGACTGATAAACGTGACCAGCGTCGTGGGCGCGGTCACCGTGATTTGATTGAACATAAATAGGGCCAGAACAAAACCGATCACCCACCAAAATTTCCGACGAGCCAAATCCCAAGCGCGTCTGATAGATTGGGTTGCCGCCTGTTTTTCAAGAACGATGACCGGTGGAATGAGCGGAACCACGATGGCCCAATAAAATGCCAACATTCCCAACCCTGTAATCCAACCAACACAAGGAATTAAAAACCAGATAAATAGGGCAATCCCAAAAATCCCGGCCAAGATTAAGGCCCCAATTAAAGACAGCCACGAACGGCCGAGGCGTTGATAGGCCTCAAGAATACCAATGTCTTCCCCCAAGTAACTTCCGGCGATGGCCAGGGTCAAAGCGGCGGTGGCCACACCCTGAATTAAGATAAAACCGAGGATGCCTAGCAAGCTGCTGGCACCTATGCCGGTAAAGTAGCTCGGCCCAAAAATTTCATCCGGAGTAGCCCCACCAGGCCCGCCAACACTCTCCAATGTGGCGAAAAAATCTCCGAACGCAATCAGCGATACAACCATCTGAAAGAGGGTAAGGGGAATTTGAACAATAGCAATGATGCCGATAAATTTAAGAAAGTTATTGCGATATAAACGAACCGCTTCATCGAGGAGTCGGGGAATCGTCAGGGGGCGTAATTTGGGTACAGTTGTAGTCGTCATCTTCTCTCCTAACTGGGTAGACTTGTCTTGTAATAATGAGGGTTGACAAGCAGCTAATATTTTGTGAAGCAGCCTACAAATATTCGTGGCGGGCTACCAAAGATTAGGATATAGAACGGCTTCAATCTATTTTACCGTAATAGTCGGTAGAAAAACAACTCGGTCAGGTTAAAATAGGGCAATCCTTTTGATAACGGACACTCCCAAGGACACTCAGAGGGACACCTCCTTGTTAAACTGACAACACGTAAGATAATCTTACTCATAACGATTTCTTTATTTCAAAAGGAGAATTTCATCTTGAAATCAAATGGTTTGCCCTTGTCACCAGAATGGGGACTGGCCTTTCTGCGGATTGTCGTTGGTATTGTTTTTCTGGTTCACGGTTATCAGAAACTGTTTTTAATGGGTTTCGATGGCGTCGCCGGCTTTTTTGGCAGCTTAGGGATTCCACTGCCGCTGGTGGCCGCTATTGTGGTTACTTTGCTTGAGTTCTTTGGTGGTTTAGCCTTAATCCTGGGCCTCTTCAGTCGCTGGATAGCCATCCCGTTAGCTATCGATATGGCGGTGGCTATGCTAACCGTTCACCTGGCCAATGGATTCTCCGTAGGCAATGGGGGCTATGAGTTCGTCTTGACCCTGCTGGCGGCCAATGTGGCGCTGGCTTTGGCCGGCCCTGGTACTTTGTCTTTAGATGGCTGGCTGCAAAACCGACAATCTGCCGGTTCTAGAAAAGGCTTTGTAACAGCTAACTGACCTATTGTAGGTATCCCCTTCTTCAAAAAAATAAGAAAAGCAACTACGACGGTGTAGAGCTTATTTTTTATAAACTCCGCCCATTTTTACGGGTCTAGAATTCCTCAAGTTCACTTTTAACTCGTCTTTCTTCTTTCTCTGCTAACTTAATTTGCTGTCAACCAAAGTAGGTGAGTATAATACAGCCAGTTCGTCCTTGTTCTTACTAGGAGCTTAACCATGTTCAGGCGAGTTAGCATCCGGGCAGCCTTATTTCTGGGCGATCTCACCATCATTGCCCTCGCCCTGTTTATAGCTAGTTGGCTGCGGCCTCAATTGAGCTTTGGTTTACCCATGCCCGTTGAAAATGTGTGGCTAACCTGGCCCGCCTACATAATGGCCTTGCTCATTTGGGGCGGCGGCTTTCTCTTGATGGATGTCTATAATCTGCAAAAAAATTTGCGTCTTATAGACGAATTGCAGCGAGTCATATCGGCTCATTTGACCGCCTGGCTGGCGTTTGCCGGCTTCCTCTACTTCACTTATCGCGAAACGTCCCGCCTTCAAATGGTAACATTTGCTTTAATCGGGTTGCTGTTGTTGATTGGCTACCGGCTCGTGTTTCGGTTGTTGCTCCGCTTCTTTGGCGATAAACGGTACGGCACACGGCGCGTACTCATCGTGGGGGCCGGTAAAGTGGGCCATAGTGTCGCCACTAAGGTCATTAAAAATCGCTGGACCGGGCTGCGACTCATCGGTTTTATCGACGACAACCCCAACGTAGAAACCTTAGGCTATCCAAATTTTGGTCCGGTCCAGCAAACAGTCCAGATGGTTCATACCCATAATATTAATGAAGTTATCTTTGCCTTACCTCGCTACGCCCACACCAAGCTGGCCAATGTGGTGGTTGGCTTACAGCATTTAAAGGTCAATGTCCGTGTAGTGCCCGACTTTTTCGATCTGGTTTTTTTGCGCTCGGCGGTTGAAGATTTGGGCGATATTCACATGGTCACCCTCCGGGAACCGGCGCTCGATCCGCTCCAGCGCACCATTAAACGTGGATTCGACCTAATCGTTGGCTCGGTGAGTCTGATTTTGTCCTTGCCGTTCATGGCGCTAATTACGATCGCTATCAAACTCGACTCACCGGGGCCGATCATTTTCAGCCAACTGCGCGTCGGCGAGAACGGCCGATTGTTCAAAATATTTAAATTTCGCACGATGTATCACGATCCGGATACGGCCAGCGATGACATCTCATACAAAATCATCGACGGTCAGCCGTTTCATAAATTTTATGACGATCCACGGGTGACCAAATTTGGCCGCTTTTTACGCAAAACCAGCCTCGACGAACTGCCTCAATTTATCAACATCCTCAAAGGTGAGATGAGTCTGGTCGGTCCGCGCCCTGAACTTCCCTGGTTGGTCGATAAATACGAACCTTGGCAGCGTAAACGATTCGAGGTGCCGCAAGGGTTAACCGGCTGGTGGCAGGTCAACGGCCGGGCCGATAAACCCATGCATCTTAATACCGCCGATGACCTGTACTACATCAAAAATTACTCCATCTGGCTCGACATCCAAATACTATGGCGAACCGTGCGCGCGGTCATCGAGCGGCGCGGCAGTTATTAACATTCTCAGCAAATACTCACTATGTACCTATTCCAAAAAACCTTACCCAAAAATTGTTTGATCTTACTCATTGTTATTGTGGCCCTCACCGGCTGTTTTACCACCCAGCCCCCTTTTCAACAGGAGATTGAGGTCAAAGCCGTCGATTCAGGGCGGCCCATCCCCAATGCGCTGGTTAGAGCTGAAATCGGCACCCAAGATGTTTATGAAGCCACTACTGATTCAAATGGGGTAGCCATGTTGAGTATCGATGCTGAACACCTCGAAGGCTGGGCCAAAGTCATCGTCGAAGCGGATAATTACCAGCGCGACTCTATCTTAGTCAAGCTGGCTGAACAGGCTCCCCCCTCCGTGGTTGGATTACAGCCGGAGAGCGATGCCGCCGGCGGAGCCTTTGGCCCAGAGCCGCCTACCAATGACTCGGACGGTACGGCTGAACCGGAGTCCGTCACCAGTGACGCTACAACCGGGGTCGCCGCACCCGGCCCTCTGGCTGATATACCTGCGGCTGAACGAGCCGACTATTACGACGCCAGGCCGGAGATGACGATCGATCCCAATCAAACTTATCGAGCCACGATCCAAACTAACAAAGGCGACATTGTGGTTTCGCTTAATGCGGCTGAAGCGCCTGAGCACGTCAACAATTTCATATTTCTCAGTAAGCAGGGCTTCTACGACGGGCTGACGTTCCATCGCGTCGAACCCGGCTTTGTCATCCAAGGCGGCGATCCGCTGGGCAGCGGCAACGGTGGCCCCGGTTATACCATCCCCGGCGAGTTCAACCTTAAGCACACTGAAGGGGCGCTGGCTATGGCCCGTCTACCGGATCAGGTCAACCCCAACCGCGAGTCGAGCGGCAGCCAATTTTACATCACTCTGGCCCCCACCGAATTCCTCGACGGCCAATATAGCGTCTTTGGGCAGGTCGAGGAAGGGATGGATGTTGTCCGGTCGATTGAAATTGGCGATGTTATCGAGCATATTGTGGTAGAGCCTTAACGGCTGCTACAAACCGGGTAAAATTGGCCTTGTTTTTGGGGAATCATTGGCCATTAACCTCCCAAATACCAAAAATCACCCCCCTATAATAGGAAAACCACTTGACAGTTCTCACAATATATATAATAATTGAGAGGTGCTGACAGAAAATAAATAGGGGAAGGGGAAAAGTGTGCCGCCTGAAGGCAGAAGTTTTAGGTCAGCTGATGAACTTCGTGCTTTTTAGACACTGCTAACGGCTTAGACCAACCAACCCTTCTTTTCTCACTCCTTTTTAACAAACAGCTAATAGTTTACCCCCATATAACTGTATAACAAATAGTGCTTCTTAACTATTCTACCAAAAGTAGTTCAATTGCGTTGAAACTTTCTGCATGGAAGGAGCCACCTTATAAATAGATCTCCGTACTTAGCCGTGTCTGCCAGTCATTCAAAGGTTAAGATATGTTAATTGTAACGCTTAAACCTGAATGAGAGAGAGACAAGTTGTACTGTTGCTTCAGAACTCAGCTATTAATTGTTATAAGCCTATCAGCAAAAGGAGGTAAAACATGAAAAACCGAATCCACTATTACAAAGATTCGGCCGCAGATTACTCCAAGGCACACCCTATATCCAATGAGATAGATTGGCCCTTACATTGTAAAGCTCTGGGGGCAAATTGGGTTTACGGCTATAACCGGTAACATAGGCTTAGACTTCATGATCAACTTCGATTTCAAATACTAGTTCACGCCGTCTCCGCATTGACTTGAACGGCAGTTCATAAGTAGATGCTCCAGCAAAGGATTTTTCGGCTCAACACACTTTTACCGCTAAGAACTAATCTCCCAGAATTACACATAAGAATATAGCAATGAAGTTAAATGATTTACAGCGACTAATTGAGGGAGGAACAAATTGTGAATAGCATTTTTGTTCAAATATCTCATCAAGAAAATCTCGCGCCCATCATGATTTCTCTGTTGGGACCATTCAGGCTGATGATGTACGATATACAGGTGCCAATCAGCAGTGGCAGCAAATCTGAGTTGTTACTGACTCATCTGGCTTTAACGCGGCAGTATCGCCTGGAACGAACTCAGATCCTGGAACAACTCTGGCCGGGATGTGATACAACTCTGGCCGGCCAATCGCTCAACAGCCTGATTTATCAACTCAATAAGCTGACTAAGAAGTTTTCCAAACGGGATAGTTTGGTTAACCACGATAATGGGTATTACTACCTCGATACGTCGGAAGAGATCGGCATCGATATCGATTATTTCGACGCCTGGCGAGCTGAGGGGATGCGCTTATTAAACAAAGGCGAACATGAAAAAGGCATCGCTTTTTATGAAGGGGCATTGAACCTTTATAAAGGCGATTTGGGCGGTGACTCCAGCATTCAAACTATAATTGAGGGAGAACGGTTACGCGCGGCATTTTTGGACTTATTGGCCTCACTGTCAGACTACGCCTATTCTCTTGGCGACTATACCAAGACCTTATCCTACATCCACCGCTTGCTCAAACACGACCCTTGTCGGGAAGATGCCCACCGACAGGCGATGCGCTGTTATGTACGCCTGGGTACACGAGCGCAAGCGCTGCGCCAATATCAACTTTGCTGCCAGGTTCTGACGGCAGAATTTGATATTAAACCCGAACTGGCTACACAGGAACTTTTCGACCAAATTCGGCTGGATCCGACCAACGTCTAATATTCAATGATTGGCTATATTTTGCCCACCAAACCTTTTCCCAATCAAGACAACAACAACTTCAGGTATTTCTGAGAAGAACTTCAGACTAAATTCATTGTGATTTCAGACCGTTATCATACAGACATCAGCCTGTGATGAGATAATGGCACTCGAGCCTCAAGGTCCTGCGTCAATATATTGACCTGCGTAATAGGGTCGAATAATTCCTGTGGGTCGAGGATTAAGGGGAAGTCCTCATTTTTCCCTTTACTAATGTAGCAACTGCACACGCTAAAAATCTTCAAATCCTAATTTGACGATTACCTTGGCTGTCAATAAGGAATCGTCCATAGATAACTTTGTATTTTGACAACCGAATATCACCTGGATAAAGGCCGAGGTTCGGCTTCTAAATTATCCGGGTCATCTTCGGCCTCCAGGCAACTGGCCTATTTGCCTTAGTAAATTACTCTGCCTGGCCTCGGTATCTTCTCTGTTACTTTTTTGGTGACAGGCATCATACCTCAAAACGAAAACTTATTCATGGACGAGTTCTAAGGGTTTTTCTTTGACAAAAAAGAGTGAAACCACCAAATTGCTTGATAGACGGTATTTTACGTTAGTTACCCGTCTATTAGTTGATAAAGATGGAAACGTACAACACGGCAATTTAATTGCTCTGGATGAAAAGATTGTAGGTCAATTTCGGCAGCTAGATGAACTCCCAGATTTAATTAAAGCGTGGATTGAAAAGTGCATCGCCGATGCTGTTCCACCTTTAGATTAATTAGTTTCTGTTGTAAAACGTAGGCGTGGTTATCCCTGTGCCCTGCCCGTCCCATAGGAATGATGACCTTATGAGATTTGGCAGCCCGTACGGATCAGATGACATAAGTAGTTATAGTAAAAACTTTCTTGTAGTTTAGCGAGGTAATATTTATGGCAGAGCTCAAAGGGAAAATTGGTGTGCTTATTGAAGACCATTTTGACCCTACCGAATACCGTCGATTCAATGAGTATTTTCCAACGCAAGGGTATGAAGTTGAGTATATCTCTCATTTATGGGGCCAACCGGAACTCCACTTTGGCTCCAATCCGGAAGATAACATCGTTGAAGAGCGGGTAACTGTATCTACCGAAGTCAACGATATTAACCCCTCTGATTATGCAGGCATCATCCTCATTGGTGCCTATGCCACAGACCGCCTACGCTATCAAGTAAAAATCAAAAAAGGTCAAAAAAATCAGGCTCCGGCCGTCGTCTTCTTACGCAAAGCGATGGAGCAGCAGGCCAAGGTTGGTACCATCTGCCACAGTATGTGGTTGCTCTGCGCCGATTCGGATTTACTCAAGGGCCGCCAGGTGACCTGCGCTCACAATATTGTGTGCGATGTTGAAAATGCTGGGGGCGAAGTAATTTACACCGAAGATGATGAAACAGCCGACCTGGTGATAGATGGCAACTTGATCTCAGGCAAGCACCCCGGCATGGTCGATCAATTTATGGAAGTTTTTGTGCAAGAGATTGAGAAAAATTAGGAGTGCCATATGAAGCCCCTGCATATGGAAACCATCCGATTGGCCGATTGGTCAGGTTTTACTGATTTTGGCGGGTCAGCCGAAGTTTACGCCCCCCAAAATGAAGCCGAAATTGTAGAGTTAGTGCAATTTTGCCGCGATAATCAAAAGAAACTCCGGGTTATTGGCCTACAAACCTCCTGGAATACGTTGTGGCATTGTGAAGATGTCATGATGACCACCAAGAATCTCAACAAGATTACCGAAATCGATGTTGAGAATAAAACGATTACCTGCGAGAGCGGGGTCACCCTGGAAGAAGTCCACAAGGCACTTTGGGAAAAGGGATTAACCTTAGACACAGCACCGGCCGTAGATTGGGTGACGGTTGGTGGCTCGGTCAGCACCGGCAGCCACGGCAGCGGCCCGGCCAGTAACTCATCGAGCATGATTGGTTGCCGCCTA
Organism: Anaerolineae bacterium; assembly: GCA_020433785.1. The sequence continues at coordinate 9,728 of JAGRCC010000130.1, read as the reverse complement.
GTTACGGCTGATGGGAATGTGCTTGAACTTGATGAAGCCGATGAACGATTAGATGCTGTACGTGTGTCCATGGGTGTGCTGGGTATTTTATCTTCTATTACTCTGAAAGTGGTCGATGCTTTTTATGTGTCGATGAAACGCACCCAAATCCCCGTCGAAGATTGGCAACGGTATATAACCGAAGGGGAAATGTCCTATGTGTTATGGTTTCCCCACACCGGCCGGGCGGTATTGGCGACAGTGGATATTATTTCAGACGCGGCTGAAGCCAAAAACTTGGCCGAAGCGGCCTCATCCACCGGGTTTGATCCCAATAACCCGGAAGACTTGGAACGTATGGGGTTGGATGTTGAAAAATACATCGGCGCCGTGGCCGAGTTAGCCAACATTCTGCCTTCCACGTTTCCGGCCCGAAATCGCTACTTAATGGACGTTTTCTTTCAAGATATCGAAAAAGTAGGGCCGGCCCATGAGATTTTGATGTCTTTTCAATCGGTGCCCATCGCTGGGGCTGAGTGGTCTGTACCTGTCTCTAACTTTGAGGCAGCGCTGGCCGATATGCAGGCGGAGATAGACAAAGGCGACTTCTACCTGCCGATTGTTTGGCTTAAGAAAGTTGCCCCCGAAACCGCCTGGTTGAGCGCCGCCGATGAACAGTGCGTGCAGTGCGGCATCTATCATAACCTATTTGAGGGTACACCCTCTCACGTTAAAGATATGGTGATGCGCATCGAACGGCTAATGCTCAACCATGGTGGTCGCCCTCACCTGGGTAAACTCATCTATTTAGACCCGGCCGATCTGCGGCGAATGTATCCTAACTGGGACAAGTTCAACGCGCTCCGCCAACAGATGGATCCCAATGGTATGTTTTGGTCTAAGGCCTTAGCTGCCAGTTTTGGAGATTAATCAAGCGTTAGGCGTCAGATCACGTTTCGCTGGCTATTAGGGAGTTTAACCGAACTACGGTTCAACAACAGCAAAGTTACAAATATCTCGTTAACTTAAGTCGGAATCAGGTGGGGAGCCGAATCCAGACCCCGACCTAATAAAAGTTACTGAATTGGCAATTTTTAAATTTGCCTATTTTCAGAGGAGACGCATCTTATGACGGATAGAATTCCAGGAGTAATGGCAGACACATGTGTACGCTTATTTGGCCGGGGTGAAGCCTTTGACTCGGCCGGGTTTGCCAGCTTTTTTACCGACGACCCGGTGTACCATTTTGGCAACGCCGAACCGTGCTTAAACCATGGGGAAATTTACGACTCGGTTGAAAATTTCTTTGGCGCCGTGGCCGCGCTTTATCACGACATTAGGAACGTGTGGGAAAAAGGCGACACGGTGTTTGTCGAAATGGATGTGATGTATTGGCGCAAAGACGGCACCTCCGTCGTCCTGCCCTGTTCTGACATCTTCCGCTTCGATGGCGATAAGATCGATGAACTACGCATTTATATGGACGCCAACCCCATCTTCGACCCGTCGCTGCCGATCGGCGAAAAAGCGTCAGTCTATACCGTTAGTCGCGGCGGACGAGCAGTGCAGCCCGGCCTGATGCGCAAGTATTTCACCGAGCACGAGGAAGGCATTTACCGGGCAAGCAATGGCTACGCTCCCAAGTGGTCGATAGCCGGGCCAAAATGGCCACTAGTGGCGCAGCTGCCTATCGACCGCATTTTCCATTTCAACATTAACTGTACCGATCTCACGCGGACCATACCATTTTATCAAATGCTGGGCTTCAAAGTCATTATGGATTTTGGCGATGGGATGGAAAGCCAGGAGATGGCCGACGCCTTTGGGATGGATCGGGCCAATATCAAAGGCGCTCACCTGCGCCTGGGCGATGGCCCGGACGCGACCCGGATCGATTTGCTTGAGTTTCAAGATCCGCCGCCCACCGGAACCCCGTATCCCCATCTGTACCATACCGGCATTGCCCGTATGTGTTTGAAAACAACCGACATTTGGCAGATGTATGATTATCTGCGAGGGCAAGGGGTTGAGTTCCTATCGGAACCCAAGCTTTTGCCGGGGACATCCGTTAGTATTGTTTGTTTCAAAGACCCGGACGGCACCTTTGTTGAACTGCTGGAAGGCGATTTTTAATATTTATTTCTAAACATCATGCTTGCTGGAAGTAGGGGCATGGCCTGGTGCCTGCCCTACAGGGCGATCACCAGGGTGCGCCCCTACTTAAGTATCGCATCAAACAAGTCCTGATTGAAACTAAGGAGGCTATAATGGCTAACAATTTTGGACGAGGGTCTGTATGGACTTCACAAATCTGGAGTGATATCGACAAAGAAGTTATGGCAGATGTCGGGCGGGTGCGCGTGGCGCAGAAAATCTTCCCGTCGCAGCAAAAGCCCGGCCAAGACAATGTACAGGCGGATATCCTAACCTTAGGTGAAACGCCCGGCGACCCGCTGATGATTAAGGAAGGCGTCACCTTACCGTTTCTTGAAATCTCAGCCAAGTTTGCCCTAACCCAAAGCCAAGTCAACAACGAAGCCACGCTAAGCACCGCGAAAACGCTGGCTCAGTTAAGCGGCAGAAAAGTGGCTCTGGCCGAAGACTTGCTCTTTTTCCAGGGTACGCAAGCGCCCTTACCCCAAGGAGTTGCAGTTGCCAATATGCGCTCCGACTGGACCGGCTTGCTGAACCTTGCCGGGATGCAGACCCCCATTACCGTGGAACCGTTAGCCAGCGGCGGCTTTGGCGAGAACACCTTCACCGCCGTTAGCAAAGGCATTGGTCAGCTTATCGCGGCCGGTCACCCCGGCCCCTACGCGCTGGTGCTTGAAACAAGCATATTCGCCGATACCCACGCCCCGGTTCCTAACACGTTGGTCACCACCTCTGACCGGATTAATCCGTTGGTTGATGGCCGTTTTTACGGCACAGGGACACTCCCGGAATATACCGGCTTGCTCGTTTCTTTAGGTGGTAGCCCAACCGCCGTTCACATCGCCCAAGATGCAATTACCGTCTACAATTCGGAAGACCCCTTCGGCAATCATCGCTTCCGCGTGTTAGAGCGCGTGCAAGTGGTGGTACGTGAGCCGCAGGCTTTTGTCAAGCTCCAGTTTCAAGGGTCCAAAGCCAAGAAATAGCTCCGACAACGAAGACACAGGTCCGATTGAATGACAGACAAGTATATTGCACGAGGAGGCTAACATGCCTATAGGCAATCTTTCAGTAGGCGCGTTTGGCGACGAGGTACGAAATATTCACAGTAAACTCCGACAGCACGGGTTTGACCTGCCGGCGTCTGAGGTCGATCGTGAATTTTTCGGGCCGGGAACTCGAGAGGCTCTCACCGCATTCCAACGGAAGTATGGCCTAAAAGTGTCAGGGGTGATGGATGTACCCACCACTGTGGCCTTACAAGGGCCGTCTGTGGCCGGTAACGGTGCGTCATCAAGCCGTGCAGCGGCCAGCCCCCCTGCGACCAATGGGTCCACCAATGGCGCGGGAGCCAGCCCATCTCGCCCGCCGGAACGCCGCCCCAGTAACTCAGCCGGTCTCACGGACTACTCAGCCCGCGACAATGAGGCCAGAGTTACGTTCTATGTGCTATTGTGGAAACGCAAAGGCATCACTTTAGAAGCATTCGACGATTACTGGCGGGATGTGCATGGCCCGGTTTGCGCCCGGCTGCCCGGCCAGTTTCAATATTGGCAATTTCACGTAGGCCACAACGAAGGCGGGATTTTTCCCGTTGTCGATGGGGTCGATTATACTACGGATGAAGAAGACCAATTTGATGGTATCGCTGAATTAACGTTCAGATCGGTCGCTGATCGACAAACTTGGTTTGACGCCGCCGGCATCCTGATGGATGACGAGCATAATATCTTCAGCAAAGCCATTGGCTACGTCACCGAACAGGGGAACTCCATCACTTATGTTGATGGTATCTCAAACGGCGACCCCAACGGCGATCTGGATATCATCAAATTTCACGTCATGGTCAGTCAAACGCCGTGGGTCGGCAACGCCGATTTTCGCCGGTACATGACCGACACCTTTGCCGCTAATGTCAAGCGCAGCGACCGGGTTCTCAAATTCCGGCTCCACCTGTTTGAGCCGCCCGATGTGTCCCGTCCCGATGCGGCTGGGGTTGTTCACTATGAGCCGCCGGAAAAACAGTACCAGGCCGCCTTTGAAATTGCGTTTAGAAATAAGCTGGATATGGAGCTTTTCTTTGCTTCGTCCGACTATGCTAACGCCATTGCCGACCAGGCTCGGTATATCAAACAAGTCAGTCCTTTGCCGGAACGCGATGCTTACACGTTCGTGTACAATGGCCAGATGACCTTAACCGGTCAGCGCGGCTCAAGAACAGCCGGACTGATCACTGAATTGGGTGCTACCAATCAACTCAGAAGCGACATTCACCAGTTAGTGGTGGGGGCCTTTTCGCACAGTTCGGCCCAGGCCAATGGCGGCAACGGTAACGGTAACGGCAGTTTGCCCGGACCGGTGGCTACTGGCGCTAAACCCAATATGGCCCAAATCTTCTCGCCTTTCAATCGGTACGGCAAACCGGACTTTTTCCAAACCTTCAAGAAAAGGCCCGTTGCCAAAGTTATCAGACCGAAAGACAGACGGATCATCGAAACTTCCGGCGACATTTGCTCCTTCATGGCGCTGGGCGAGGAAACGGACAACGCCTACGGCTTTATGGAATCGCTTATTCCGCCGGGGGGTGGGCCGCCGCCTCACATTCAGCACTGGAATGAAGAAGGCTTTTACATTGCCGAGGGTGAGCTAACCTTTGTGGTTGACGGTGAAGAAGTTGTGTTGCGCGAGGGCGATTTTGTGAATGTGCCCAAAGAAGTCGTGCATAGTTTTACCAATAAAACCAACAAAAAGGCGCGCATCTTGGTGATTATGTCACCTTCAGTCGAAGAATATTATCTACTGGCCGTCGGTCACCAAATAAGTGATGTCAATGCACCTTTGCCGCCGACGACGGAAGAGGATGTTGAAAAATACCTAACCCTTTCGCCTGATTACGGCCTGGAATATGCCCTGGCTGAAGATCAGGAGTATTACAAGGGCGGTACCCTTGAGTAAGACCTTGAATTTAAGGTCTGAGACAGACGGTCACATGTTTTTGGTAACAAGCCACAAGTTCATTTGTTGGCTTCAGGAGCGAACGTATTGCAAGGCGTTAAAGTTGTAAGGCCAGGTGAAGGCGAGTGTATCTGGGTCGCCGGTAATCATTACACCTTTCAGGCTGTAGGTGACGAAACCGAAGGAACCTACACCTTGTTTGAAGGGGTTGTGCCGCCGGGTGCCGGACCGCCGCCGCATCTTCACCGCCGGGAAGTAGAAGCAATTTACGTTTTGGAAGGTGAACTGACATTCTATGTCAACGACGAACGTATCTGGTTAGATACCGGCTGTTTCATTCATATTCCAAAAGGTGTATTGCACTCCTTCAAAAATGAGGGATCGACCCCGGCCCGAATGCTGGACTTGATCGCCCCCGCTGGGATGGAAAAGTTCTTGTACGAAACCGGCCGGCCGGTCATCGACCGCACCGCGCCGCCAGAGCCAATGACGCCAGAATATGTTGAGCAGCTTCGAGCGGCCGCTCCTAACTACGGGATAGAAATTAGTCCAGCTAAGCCTAAAGCATGAATGAGGAAAGAAATTAATGGCCTTCAAAACTGACTATGCAGGGCGCGATAACGAGGCCAGAGTTACATTTTACGTGCCGCTATGGAAACGCAAAGGGATTACCCTGACCGCGTTTGACGACTATTGGCGGGACGTGCATGGCCCGGTTTGCGCCCGACTACCCGGTCAGTTTCAATATTGGCAGTTCCATGTCGGTCATAATGTCGGTGGTATCTTCCCGGTAGTTGACGGCGTCGATTATAGCACCGCCGAAGAAGACCAGTTCGATGGTATTGCTGAGTTAACCTTCAAGTCGGTGGCCGACCGGCAGATCTGGTTCGACGCCGCCGGCATCTTGATGGACGATGAGCACAATATCTTCAGCAAAGCCATCGGCTACGTTACTGAAGAAGGCAACTCCATCACCTACGTCGATGGTATTGCCGAGGGAGCGCCCAACGGCAACCTGCCCGTCATCAAGTTTCATGTGATGGTCAGACAAGCGCCGGGAAGTAGTGTGGCCAGCTTCCGCCAGTATATGACCGATACGTTTGCCGCCAATGTCGAGCGCAGCGACCGGGTGCTCAAGTTCCGGCTCCACCTGTTTGAGCCGCCTGATGTGTCCCGTCCCGATGCGGCCGGGGTTGTACATTATGAACCACCGGAAAAGCAGTATCAAGCTGCTTATGAAATTGCATTTAGTAATAAACTCGATATGGAGCTTTTCTTTGCCTCGCCGCAATATGCCGATGCAGTCAGCGATCAGGCCCGGTACGTCAAACAGGTTTGCCCCTTCCCGGAGCGAGACCCGTACACATTTGTGTACAACGGTGTGATGACCCTGGCCGGACAGCGAGGCTCCAGAACGGCTCAATTGATCACTACCCTTGGGGCAACTAATCAACTCAAGGCCGATATTCACGACCTTGTGGTTGGCCGGATTACCCATAGCCTACCAATGGCCAATAATAGTACGTCGGTGGCAGCCGTCGGCAGAAGCGCGCCGGTCGCCGCCGCCAGAAGAAATACCTCAGGGGCCGCTAACAATACCGGCCAATCAGCAAGACTGACTAATAACGGAGGATCAGCAATGGCAAGTAATAATGGGTCATCTCCAGTGAGACGGCGAATTAACTATTACCGAGATTTATCAGCAGATTACTCTACCCCAGAACCTGTACCCAAACATATCGGCGATAAATTGATCGCCGATGCTGAAAGATACATTACGATGAAAGAACGGAACTTGCCGGAACTTTCATCGCGGTACAGCCTGGAGCAAATTGAACGGGAAAACAAAGAGTGGTGGCCCAGCCACTGCGAAGCCCTAAGACGCGGCCGGGGCGATTTATTAACCGATGAATATCACGAAAATCTGGTTTATTTCTGCCAGGATGGCCCTTATTACGGCCTGGATGAACAGAAAGAACGCGAGAAGCACTGGTGGGCTTTGATTGCCCAACCCGGCGTCACCATGACCTGGCCTATTGTGATGTTCCATGGCGAATTTGTCTGGTTCGAGTGGGCCTGTATGGATGACAACACCCGCGAGACCATCGCCAAAGGTAGCGTCGCCTGGGTGCGGCGCGGTCATCGAGGCGGGTGCTACTTCAAGGGCGAACAGCTAACGTTCTACCGCGACGTGTTTGCTTCGCCCGATCTGTTAAGATTAATTACGACTTGAGAGGCTACTAAAAAGCCATTAAACAAAGTGACCGGCGGGTCAACCATCCCGGCCACTTTATCCTATTTGACAGGAGTTAAAAGCTTATGGCAACTGATTATTCGGAATTTAATGCCCGTAAACGATCCGGTAACGGGGGATCATCGTCCTCGTTCAGCAATGGGAATGGGTCAAGCAATGGTTCTGTCCCAAAATACAGAAACGCTGTGTTAGATGATTATGAACTTCAAGCCGGGTTAAGCGGGGTCAACCCCAAGTTTGGCGATTTTTGTACCCGCGTCGCTGGTGAGGCCTGGGGCCGACCGTTGATTGACCAAAAAACCAAAGCGCTGATCACCATCGCCGTTGATGTGGTCAATCAAGAGCGAGCGGGCGGCCCAATGGTCGTTCACGTCGATATGGCTCGCAAACAAGGGGCCACCCGCGCCGAAATTGAAGAACTTTTGCTATTTATGTGCGTCTACGCCGGCTTCAATAAAGCAGCGGCCTGCTTTAGCGTCCTGGACGAGGTTTTTGGCCCGGCCTAATCTGGGTTAGCGCCAGCTATCAGTCGGCGCCGCCAAATTAATCGAATTGCCCCGTCAGGATACCATGACGTCTGTCAACGGTGGCTGGAAGCCACACCGGGACGATTTTCAGGATCGTACGCTGCTTCCTTGAGGTTGGGGATGGGCTGAAGTACGTCCATGCCGGTTGTTTTTTACAGAATTATTGAAGCTATTTTTACGTCAGGAGAGTTAAACATGACTAATGACATAAATTTCACTTTCTCAGATACGATTGCCGGGTATGTGACCGATTTTGATGGGTCCGATACCTTTGGCCTCAAAACAACCGATGGGCGAGAATATCAGGTCAAATTCGCGTCGGGCACTTATGGCTGGATTGCCAACAACCTGAACGAACCGCGCACCTGGACCAGCCAAGACCAGATGAAGGCAATGCTAACGCCGGGTCGCTATTTATTTGTGTATGGCATTTACTACCCCGAACATTCTAGCTTCACTTTTGAAGCCCAATTTATGATCTTCCCCGGTCGCAAAGACGATAACTTCGTCTTTGAACGGCAGGATTGGTGGGTGAAGCAGATCGCCGCCATTGCCGACTTTTATCTGCAAGCCCAGTTTCAGGGTCAACCAGTTGATTATAAAGATTACCGCACGACCATCACCCTAAACGGCGAGAAGGCCGGCGACAACTATCGCCAGGAAACCGACACCATTTCCCGCCTGGTTTACGGCTTTTCCTCGGCTTATTTGCTCACGGGTGACGACCGTTACCTGGAAGGGGCCGAAAAAGGCACCGAATACCTGCGGGAACATATGCGTTTTTATGATACCGATGAAAAAGTCGTCTACTGGTATCACGGCATCGATATCCACGGCCAGCGCGAGACGAAAGTGTTTGCCTCGGAATTTGGCGATGACTTCGACGGTATCCCGGCCTACGAGCAGATTTACGCTCTGGCCGGTCCCATTCAAAATTACCGCATCACCGGCGACCCCCGCATTCTGCAAGACGCGGAGCTAACGGTTGACCTGTTTGATCGCTTTTTCCTCGATAAATTCAAGGGGGGCTATTACTCCCACCTTGACCCGATTACCCTCGACCCCAACAGCGCTTCTCTGGGCGAGAACAAAGGCAAAAAGAACTGGAACTCTGTCGGCGACCATGCCCCAGCCTACCTGATTAACCTCTATCTGGCGACCGGCGAAAATCGCTACGCTGAATTCCTGGAATACACCTTTGACACCATTCAACAGTATTTCCCGGACTATAACAACAGCCCCTTTGTTCAGGAAAAATTTTATGAGGATTGGTCGCACGACACCACCCATATGTGGCAGCAAAACCGGGGGGTGGTTGGCCATAACCTCAAAATTGCCTGGAACTTAATGCGCATGTACGGTCTGAAGCCCAAAGAGGAGTATGAAACTCTGGCCCGCCGTATTGCCGTCGAGATGCCCAAAGTGGGCATGGACAATCAGCGCGGCGGCTGGTATGATGTGATGGAGCGGAAATTACGGGGCAGTGAAGAGGTCAACCGCTTTGCTTTCCACGACCGCAAAGCCTGGTGGCAGCAAGAACAGGGTATTCTAGCCTATATGATCTTAAACGGCATTTTGGGCGACGCTGAGTACCAGAAATTAGCCCGCGAGTCATCCGCCTTTTACAACGCCTTTTTCTTAGATCACGACGACGGCGCGGTCTTCTTCAACGTATTAGCCAACGGTTTGCCTTATTTGATGGGTACGGAACGCTTCAAGGGCAGCCACTCGATGAGCGGCTATCACTCGATGGAGTTGTGCTTCCTGGCCGCCACCTACGGCAACTTGCTCATGACGAAGCAGCCGCTCGACCTTTACTTTAAGCCGCTGCCCGGCGCCTTTAAGCGCAATATCCTGCG
>JAGRCC010001118.1 GCA_020433785.1 Anaerolineae bacterium | reverse complement strand
CAACCCCCACCACCGCGCCGACGGACACCCCTACCCCACCACCGGCCACCCCGGAGCTGCGCCAGCTTACTGAGGGTGGCTGCTGCGTCCAGCCCTTTTTCTCGCCCGACGGCCAGCAGGTGTTGTTCATCGACAAACCCGATCCCGCAGCGCCGGCCGCCATCTACGGCGTTGACGTGAGCAACCCCCCAGCCGCACCCGTGTTGGTTGATGATGTCATCGGCTTTCGCAGCCCTGACCGGACGACCGTGGCCACCATGGACGGCGATTTGGCTCGCTTTGTCGATGAGGCCACCGGCGAAAGTTGGGCGGTCGATACCGGCGGGAACTGGCCGCGTTACTCGCCCGACGGCCAACAGATTATGTGGGAAGCGCGGGATCAGGAAGGGCCCTACGATCTGCGCCAGACCGACATTTGGCTGGCCGATCTACGCGGCGACAATGCTCAACTGGTGACCACCGTCACCGGCGGCGGGTCGGTGGGCTGGCTGCCTGACAGCCGGCGCATTGGGCTGGTCACTCGTGAAGTTCAGGGGGAAGAGGCCCAAACGCTGTCCATCCTCGATGTGACGACCGGCCAGCAAACGAAGCTGGTTCGTGACAAACGGATTCGCGGCATCGAAATTTCACCCGGCGGCAGTTGGATTGTATACTTCGTGACCTTCTCCGATACACCGGGCAACAGCGGCATCTGGGTGGCCAACCCGGAGGGAACTGTGGTCCAAAAGTTGAACGTCCCCGCTTTTGGCGCGTATCACTGGCGCAACGATACCTCGTTGATGTTCATCCCGATGCGCGAGTCGGCTGAAACGAGTATGCAGTTATGGCAGGTCGATGTCGTGGTCAACGAAAGCCGCCCCCTAACTGACCCCAACAGCCAGGTCTTCTCCATTTCCAACGGCGACTGGACGGTAGCGCCGGACGGAAACAGCGTTATCTTCGTCAACAGCGTCGATCAAAACATCTGGCTGATAGCGTTGGACAACCCATAACCCTAAGGGCAAGCCAATATTTGACTTTAGGGCAATAAAATAAAGTACCTTAGCCTCTACTCAACGCCTCGTTTTTGCGGTACACTAGTCATGTCGTCACGGTTAATGTTGCACCTGGCGTGCTGGACATAAATTCAATATATGCATACAATAGTAAAATTCGTAAATTTCGAGCCATTTGTATTGTGTCAGGCCAATGACCGAGTCCGTTGTTCTTGTTGTTAATGACCTAATGTTTCTCCCCAGATTAGAAGATAATTTGCGCTATTTGGGCTACCAACCGATTACAGCGACAGACGAAACCCAACTCACGCTGGCTTTGTTCAAATCGCCAGTGCTGGTGATTATCGATCTGTTTAGCCGGAGTGGGGATTGGAGCAGCCTGATTAAGCTGATCAAAAAGTCTAAGGCCGGGCCGGTGCCCATTCTGGGCTTCGGTCCTCATATCGATTTGGCCCTGCGCGACGCCGCACTGGCCGCCGGTTGCGTTGCGGTGGTGGGTCGGGGGGCTATCGTTAGTCATCTGGCTCATCTCATTGACAAGCACAAATGGATGATCGATGATCGACGCTGCCACGAGGACGCTCCGCCCCGATTGGTCAAAGGAATTGCCCTCTTTAACCAAGGGGATTACTATGAATGTCATGAGATCATCGAGCACGCCTGGAACGATGAACCCGCCCCGGTGCGGATTATGTTTCAAGGCATTCTGCAAATCGGCGTGGCTTGTTACCATAT
>JAGRCC010000013.1 GCA_020433785.1 Anaerolineae bacterium | reverse complement strand
CAACAGCTACAACTGGGGCGGCTATGCCATCTTCAAACTCTGGCCCGGCTATCAGGTTTACATCGACGGCCGAACCGACTTGTACGACGACGCCTTTATTCGGCGCTATCTCGATGTGATGACGGCCAACGATGGCTGGCGACAGACGCTCGATGATGACGAAATTAACACCATTTTGATCGAAACCAACAGCACTCTGGCCAAATTCTTGCGGTTGGAGTCGTCCGGCTGGGAGACGGTTTATCAAGATGATATGGCGGCAGTGTTTGTGCGGGCGAAATGACGGTTCGAACGGTCGGGATGGCTTGGCTGCGATCCTTGTTCGTTTCATCCCGTTAACAGGGACTATGGTTCCATTTAATGCTTACCAATTTCTGATACAGTCAAGATAACAAATTCACATTGCGAGTCGATGGTATGCAAAAATTATCTGTAATTATTCCTGTTTATAATGAAGCGGCGACGTTAGAAGAGATCATCCGGCGGGTTCGCGCCACAAATCTGGCCTATGAAATCATCGTCGTTGACGACGGCTCTCACGATGAGTCGCCGGTGATCATTCAACAGCTTCAGCATGCGGCTAAGCCTGATCTGACGGTGTTGCGGCATGAGAAAAATAGCGGCAAAGGCGCGGCCATCCGAACCGGATTGAGAGTCGTTACCGGCGATTTAGTTCTCGTGCAAGATGCTGATTTGGAATACGATCCGGCGGATTATGGGAATTTGCTTGAGCCGTTTCAGCAGAATTCAACCGTCGCGGTGGTCTACGGCTCACGCAATCTCAGACGTAATCCTAAATCGTCGCAGTTGTACTACTGGGGCGGACGGGCGTTGAGCTGGATAGCCAATGGGTTGTACGGATCACACATTACTGATGAAGCGACCGGCTACAAAGTGGTTCGAACCGAACTGCTCCGAGGGATTGGCTTGGAGACCAATGGTTTTGAGTTTTGCCCGGAACTAACGGCCAAACTGTTGCAACGAGGGATTCCCATTTACGAAGTGCCGATATCTTACCAGCCTCGGACCCGTCAGGAAGGGAAAAAAATCCAATGGTATGATGGCGCCATCGCCATCTGGACGCTGGTAAAGTATCGGTTTTTCTCTGAGCGAGGGGTTAAATCGACCCCAACACAGGTGACCGCAAAATACAAATGAAAGCAGCAATCATTGTCATCATCCTGATGGGGGCCGCGCTTCGACTTTTTTATATCGACCGTGAAAGCGTTTGGTTTGATGAAGCCTTCAGTCTGGCTATCGCCACCAATCTTACGCCGGTCCAAATTTTCATGAATGCAGGCCAGTCGGTCCATCCGCCGTTTTACTATTTGATGCTGCATTACTGGGTGCAGTTGGTTGGCGTTAGTGAGTACGCGGCTCGATTTTTATCGGCGGGGTGGAGTTTACTGGCCGTAGCCGCCATCTATCGCGTGGGAAAGATCTTGTTTGATGGTAGAGTGGCTTTACTGGCCGCGCTCCTGATGGTTTTCATGCCTTTTCAAATTCAGTACGCTCGCGAAGTGAGAATGTACAGCCTGCTTCTGTTTCTGACGATTATCTCACTTTTGGCTTTTGTTAAAGCTATGCAAACTGGGGCAGCTCGCTGGTGGGGACTTTATCTGGTTAGTAGCGTGCTAGGGTTATACACGCACTATTTGTTAGGGTTCATTTTACTCACTTACCACCTGTTTTGGCTTATTTTTGTTACTAAGTATCGACGTTACTGGTGGCAGCTTATGGTCATTGATCTGATGACCGCCCTCGCCTTTCTGCCGCAGCTCATTGTCTTTTTTCTGAACCAGCGCGATGTTGTCTTTGGAGGAAACTACTGGTTGGCCAAGCCCCATGCCATCTATTTAGTGCTCAGTAATTATTTTCTTATTTTTGGGAGTTATTCGCGGGGGGCTTTACTGACCTACATTGGGGTTTTTGCTGTTTTTGGACTGCTGCTGATCGGAGCCTACCAAATTATCACCAAAAAGTTTGATCGATTTGGTCAGCCGGAACAATATTTGATTTTGCTGGGCAGCTTCTTCCCAATAGTCAGTATATTTCTTGTCTCGCAATTTAAGCCGATTTTCCTCACTCGTACGCTCATTATTTGCACGCCATTTTTGGCCCTATTTTTGGCCTTGATCTTAGTCAATGCTCGATTAAAGTCCCCTGTACCCGTACTTTATAGCGTGCTTTTCGTACTCATCTTCATTACGCTTGGGAACGTTTTTATCTTTTCTTTGACCACAAAGATGGACCTACGAGCAATAGCGGCTCAAACTTTTCAAGCCAAGCAAAAAGACGATCTGTTTTTGCACACCAGCCAGTGGACAGCCCTCCCTTTTATGTTCTATGGACCATCCGCCGATAATGCCGTACTGGTTTCCGACCCAAAACCTATCTTGCCTCTACCACGCTGGTCGATGTTAAATGGGCGTTCCGTTACCTGGGAAGAAGTCGCTCGTCAAGAACGGTTCTGGCTGATTATTGATGTCGAGCATACCGATCCGGATCAATTGACCTCTTTAGAGGCCATTGGCAAGACTCGGCCCATTTTGCAGGAAAAACGATACGGGAGTCTCATTATCCAGCTTTACGGTCGAATCTACACTAGCCCGGCGCGAGGATAGAAAATTGGATAAACATCGATCTGGTAGAAAAGCGCAGGTTTATCCTAAACAACCTCTGCTTCAGCTAAACCCGGTTTGGTTGATCTTAATCGGCCTGTTGGTTATCATCATCGCCCTTCAGTCGGTGGCTGTTTATATGGTATTCACCAGCAAATTTGCAGGAGCCAACGATTTCTTTGTCCGCTGGTTGGGCGGCCGCGAATACCTGCTGCATGGCACCAACCCCTACGATCAATCGGTGGCCGAACAGGCTCAGCGAGCGATGTTTGGCCGGTTGACCACCCCCGAAGATAAAGATGAAGCCTATTTTGCCTACCCGCTCTATACCCTCTATTTTTTCTGGCCGCTGAGCCTGCTGCCGTACGCCTGGGCCCAAGCGATTTGGATGACCGTGCTGCAATTCATGCTGCTGGGCGTGACTGTGCTCTCGATTCGGCTGGCCGGCTGGTCGCCGCCAAAATGGCTGTTTTGGTTGACCCTTTTCTGGGGCATCTTTTTTTACAATGGGGCGCGGTCGATTATTTTGGGCCAATTTTCGGTATTAGTGGGCTTGGCCCTGTTGGTGGGGTTGTGGGCGATTGAGTCGCGGCGCGACCTTCTGGCCGGGATTTGTCTGGCGATAACCACGATCAAGCCGCAGATGGTGGTTCTTGTCATCATTTTTCTTTTGATCTGGGCTTTATTTCAGCTTCGATGGCGGATCGTCCTGAGTTTTGGCCTCAGCTTGGTAACCCTAGTCCTGAGCAGTATGCTGCTGGTTCCGACCTGGCCGATTGATTTTGTGCGCAACGCCATCGCCTACAGTGATTATGTGGCCTTCGGTACCCCCCTGGAAAATTTACTTCATTTTTTACTGCCCGACTCGCTGGCGACGCCTCTAACCATGCTTCTATCGCTCCTCTTCTTCCTGACGCTGCTACCGGGTTGGTGGTTAGCCTTCAAAGGGCGGCCCGGAGCCTACACCTGGGCGATTATGTCAACGCTCATTGTTGGCAGTCTGATTGCCTTTCGCTCGGCCACGACCAATCAGATCATTCTCTATTTGCCCCTTTTCTTCTTTTTTCAGCGTTTAACCGGACCACAACGGGCTTTGACAGCGGCCATCATTGAAGGGTTACTGTTAGTCATAATGTGGGGGGCTTTCATCGTAACCCTGGCCGGCGATTGGGAACATATTATGCTGCACGGCCTTTTGCCGGCGCTGGTGTTGATCTTGTATGCCGCTGACTGGCATCATCTCTGGCAGTCGGCCCAAACCTACGAGTATCGACACTGGCGGCTCCAACCCAGGCAAGCGTTATGAACAAATCGATGATCCGGTGGCTAGTACCCGGTCTGTTGGTGTTGTGGTTGTTTTTTGTGCTAGGTAGCTTCTTTGCCGTGCAAAAACCCTTCGCCGCCGAAAACGTGGCGGCTATAGTCAGCGCCCTGCTCGACCTGCTGGTCGCGGTTTGGCTGCTCGCTATCAGTTTGGGCTTAGGCTCATGGCTGCTTGAGCGGTTGGTTGGAGATGCCTTTAGCTTTGGCGAGACCGTTGTCCTCGGCACAGGATTGGGATTGGGACTGCTCGGACTGCTCTCGTTCGGGTTGGGGCTGGTGGGACTGTTTCATCCCCTGGCGGCCTATGCGGTCACGGTGGGTCTAAGCCTGGTCGCTGCGCCGCAACTCTGGCGCCTTTTTCGGCAAATCGGAACCGGACGATTAACCAACCCGCCACATCGCCTGGTTGTCATCTACTTAACTATCACCGGCCTTTTAGCACTGTCAGTAGCCTTGCTGCCGCCCTCCGATTGGGATGGTCTTTTCTACCATCTGACCGCCCCCAAACTTTACTTGGAGGCCGGTCGTATCGTCAGCGGCATCGATGTGCCGCATTTCAGTTTTCCGTCGCTGATGGAGATGCTGTTTGCCTGGGCCATGCTCCTCCGCGGTGACATCGCCGCCAAGCTGTTGCATTTTAGCTTCGCGCCACTGCTGGCGGGCTTGGTTTATTTGACCGCCCAGTGCTTTCTCAGTCAAAAATCCACCTGGCCTGCCGTCGTCATTCTGGCCAGCATGCCGATGCTCGGCACCCTGGCCGGTTGGGCTTACAACGATCTCGCCCTGGCTTTCTACCAACTCGCCAGCCTCTATGCTGCGCTATGCTTCTTGTCGCCAACCATCAACCATCAACCGTCAGCCGTCAGCGCTCGGCATTCAGCGATCAGCGGCCAACAATTATCAATTATCAATCATCAATTATCAATTGTCATCCTTAGTGCTGTTTTCGCCGGTCTGGCGATGGGCCTCAAGTACACCAGTTTCGTTACGCCTGTCGTCATAGGGTTACTTCTTCTCTGGAATGCAGTACGCCCTACGCCCTATACACTAAGTTCAACGTCCCACGTCCCACGTTCTATGTTATACGCCTTAACCCCATTCCTCCTTTTCTGCCTCATCGCTCTACTTGTGGCCTCGCCCTGGTATCTGAGAAATTGGTTTTTCACCGGCAATCCGGTCTATCCCTTTTTGTATGGCCGGTTTGGGGGATCGTTTTGGGACAGCTTCCGGGCCGAGTGGTACGCGGCGGCCGGAACCGGCATCGGCTGGCGACCCTCGACCCTGCTGGGGCTGCCCTGGCTGCTGACTTTGGGCGTGCGCGATGCCAATTATTGGGATGGCCGCACCGGGCCGCTGCTGCTGCTCTTTTTGCCGCTGGTGATCGGCTGGGCTTTCGTTCGTCGACACGACCGGCCTACGGCGCTTAATGCGCTGTTAGTTTACACCGCCGCTCACTTCGCCTTTTGGACGCTGGGGGTCATTTGGTCGGGAGCGCTGTGGCAGTCTCGCCTGCTGCTGCCGGGGTTAGTGGGCTTGGCTCCGGTTGCCGGGTGGGTTTGGTCTGAACTGCCGCGCCTCGACATGCCGCAGTTTTCCTTTAGCCGTTTTGTCAACATCGCCGTGGTTTTGACCTTGGCGCTGACCGTCATCGACGTGGGACTGCTGACGATGAAGATCGATCCGCTGCCTTATCTAGCCGGCCTGGAATCACGCGACACCTATCTGACCCGGCGATTGGGCGCGTACTATGCCGCCATGCAGCAGCTCAATACCGACCTGCCGTCGGAGTCGACAGTGGTCTTTTTGTGGGAACCGCGCAGCTACTACTGCCGGCTCGACTGCCGGCCCGATAGTATTTTGGATACGTTTCCGCACCTCGTCTATCAATACCGAACCGCCGAGGCCATCGCGCAAAGTTGGCACGATGCCGGTGTAACCAACGTTCTTATTCATCGCAATGGCTTGCAGTTCGTCCTCAATGACCGGCCTGAGACCATCGATACCGAGGTTTTGTCGGCGTTGGAAGAAAATTATTTGCAGCCGGTGTTTGAGGTGGCCGGAGCCTACCAGGTGTTCGCCTTGGAATTCGAGAGTGGGAATTCGTTGCGGGCGAGCGATTAGATGCGGGCCGATGAATAGGTCGACTCTGTGGGCCGTTCGGCGGGATGGCGATTATCTAAAACTTGAACGACTTCTTGGAACAGGATGAATTGGCCGGGAATGAGTAGAAAGATTAAGACGTCAAAGGGTTCGTTCAGGGCAAAGTAAAACCAAGGCATCAGCAGGCTGGCCGCGATAATGACTCTGAGCCACTTCGAGCGCGTGTAGCGGATCAAGATGAAAGCCGGGATGAGACAGAAGGTGAGATTGTACGAGCCGGTTTGCGGCAGCACCATCAGGCCGAATAAGATGATGGCCGAAGTCATAAAACAATTGTGCTTTAAATTCGGCTGTTGCCAGGCCAGAAAAATGTAGCGACCGGCCCAAGCCGCCAACAGTAAGAGCAACCCAACCCGCAGCCAAAGTGCCGGTAACAGACCGGGCGGCCAGGTGGCGAAGGGGTTCGCGCCGTAGCTTTGCAACGCTTGCAGCCAGATCAGCGGCCAGAAACCGATGAACATTGCCGGTAATATGAAAAAAATCAAGCCGGTTATCAACAATGTCGTCATAAACGCCACCCGCCGGGGTGAGCGCCTAATCAGAAACAGCGCGGTCAAAATAGCCAACAGCGCTAAATCAGGCCGGATCGTCGCGCAGGCTAAGGCCACCGCCGACCAGCGGGGATGATTTTCTTTGAAGAACCAGGCAGATAGCACAAAACAGAAGATGATGAAAAAGGTCAGCTGACCGACCACATAGGCATTGATCGGATAGCGAAAGCCGAGCAAGGCCAGCATCGTTAAGGCAAAGAGCCAGAGCGGTCGAACCGGCCACTTCAGCAGATCGAACCCCAGCAGCAAGATGACCATAAACAGCGGGATTTGCAGCGACAGCCAAATGATAATCGACCAGAAAAACGGCAGTGCGGCGAACGGCAGCAGCACAAACGCAATGTGCGCCGGATGGGGAAAACCGTGCTGGTACTGGTGCGGCGGGATGATTTTTTTGAACACCCCCAGCTGAATGACGCGAGTTGTGTCCGGCCCATACGGGTTTTCGCCCCGGAGGATAGCCTGCCCGCCGGCCCAAATCCAAAAAAGGTCGAAGGCCTGGCCGCGTGCTTTGACTAAAAGCTGGTACGATGGAATGGCCATCATCGCCACGATGACAACGAATAAGGGCATCAGGATGATGAGGTTTTTTCGGCGGGTGGTGAGGTTCAATAGCAATGGTCCTTTTCTTATGGTCGTATAAGTTCATTTTACAAGAGGTTACTTGACACTTGCAACCTGACAAAAGCGTTCCAAAAACCTATGTGTGGTTAATTCTGCTGTCGATCATCGGGGTGGCCTGGCTCCAGTGGCCTCGATTGGGCGATCCGTATCGGGTTGATGAAGATTTTCGCTCGTTTTATTGGTTTGCTAAATTTCAAAACCCCAACCTTTTTCCCTATGATCCTGACATCGGTACGCGCTATATCGAAATTCCGGTGCCGTGGGATAAACCCATTCTAACGTCGATCTACAGTTTAGGTTACGACTTGCTTTTCTACCTGATTAGTTTTGTGATTGAGCCGGTTTTGTTTAGTAAATTACTGCCGTTTGTCCTGATGCCCGTCACCGTTCTTTATCTGTTTGAGTTTGGCCGGCTGGTGCGTGATCGTAACACGGGGTTGGTGTTGGGGATCGGCTTTTTGCTGTTCAATTTGGCGGCTTCCTCGGCTGTGTCAGCCTTGAACGGCTTGCAGCGATCATTCGCCCTGACCTTTATCATTGCGCTGCTTTATTATTTGCAGGCGCAAAAGTATAAATCGGCTGTGGTCGCTACGCTGGTGGCGGCGCTGTTTTATCCGCCGGCCTGTATATTGATGTTGGCGACGTGGGGATTAGCCATCCTGCCCTCGCTGCGGCTGCCCCAGGTGGGATTGTGGGTGCAGAGCCGAGCGATGGTGCATTTAGGGCTGGCTGTGATATTGACCGGTGTTATCCTATCGCCCTCGGTCATGCATCGTCTTGGCTTGTTTGACTCCCTCACGAACCCGGTTCATGCTGCGTCCACAACACCGACTGAGACACCTGACGTAGAAGCTGAGCCATCCGGCTCTCTCCTGACCAACCCCGTCTACGCACCCGGCGGCAGCGCCGAGTTATTCTATGTTTTTCCGCTGGTTGGTCGCGGCGGCATCGTTGATCTGGGTGAAGATCTGATCAACCTGTTGATTTTAGGGGCGTTAAGTGGTCTCATTGTGTTGGTCAGGGGGAGAGCCGCGTTTAAGCTGCCACAGCTGGTCTGGGCGATGCTGGTCGCGACCTTGATCATGTTTGTCGCGGCCTGGTTGGTGGCGCTGGTCATCGACAATTTTTTACTTTACCTGCCCAGCCGATATACGCGGGTCGGACTATTCTTGTTTCTCTTCCTGTTTTTTGGGCTGAATGTGCTTGATTTCGTGAGAGACGGGCCGGGGCTGCTGCGCCGTAACCCGCGTCGCCTGGTTTGGCTCGTAGCCGGCATCGAGATGGTGATTTTAGGGTTGATCCTGTTTTATCCGTCTGAAAGCGCCACGATTAGCGGCCTCAATATGAAGTGGCTATTGGGGGTGACCGGTTTGCTGTTCGGTGTGATAGGGATCGCGCTACTGCGGCGACCCCCGACCTCGCCGGCGCTAACAGGGCGGCCAATAAAGTTATCGCCGTTGGCTAAAGGGGTGGTCGGACTGGTCGTCGCTGTGTGCGTCATCGGCTGGCTGACCTACGCCTCAATCCTGACTGAGGTTAGCTACCTCAACCCCCCGCCGGAAGAGCGAACCCTGTTACAATTTCTCGAGACTTTGCCAGAGGACGCTGTTATTGGTGGGTCGCCGTGTGCTCTAGATAATGTGGACCTATTTGCGAAACGCTCGGTGGTTTTCAGTTGTGAACATATTCGTGATGGCCAGGTTACTCAAGCCGGCTTGTCGGCCTATTATGCGCCTGATTGGCAACCCGTAACTGATTTTTGTCAGGCGTATGGAGTTGATTATCTGGTCATTGATCTCGATACCTATTCGAGCGAATATCTGGCGCATGAGCGCGTGTATTTTGAACCTTACAATCAAGCTTTATTAGACAGCATTGCTCATCAGGAGCAATTCGTTTTGACGCAGGTTCCTGATGAAGCTCGATTATTTCAGGGAGATAAGGTTTATGTCACTTCTTGCGATGCGCTTAACAAGCTCGGTGAGTGATTTTGTTATCTAGCCCGGCGTAAGTTCTATGACTTTCTGACCTCTATGCACAATTATACAAACCTCATTTCGTCAGACACTTCCATACAGTAGGTACATGATGATTCGACCTTGGTTAGGCATAACGATCGCCTCAATACTCTTGATAGCTCTGCGCTGGCTTTTTCCTGAACGCCCCGTAACTTATATAGGGCCTCAAGCCCTGTTAGACAGCGGCTTCGCCCTGGGATTTTTAGGGATTATGCTGCTTTTAGCCGGCGGTTTAGGGCGTAAGCTACAAAATGGGCTTAAGCTCGGAGATCTGACCTCGCTTGAATACGCCTTATTTGGCATTGCTCTGGGACTGGGCGTGATTGCTTATGGGATATTGCTTCTTGGTTTGCTCGGGCTGCTCCAGCCTTTAGCGGTGTTCGTGTGGCTTTTGCTTATTGCGATCTGGTCATGGCCCCAATGGCGAGAAATGGCCGATAGCCTTCCGCGATGGCTGGCGGATAAATCCCAAGCCTGGCGTAACGCGCCATTTTGGCAAAAGATGCTCCTTGTTACCATGAGTTTAATCTTGATATTGACCATGCTGCAATCGCTATCGCCGCCGATAGACCCGGATGGGCTAATTGACCACTTACAGGCGCCAAGAATTTTCCTGCAAGCTGAACGCATCTATCCTACACCAGACTTTGTATTTGGTAACTTTCCTTTCACGATTGAATTATTATTTGCCAGCGGCATGGTCTTTGGCACCGATACCTTCGCTAAATTAATTCATCTGACCTTCGCGGTCTTATTAGTTTTAGGCACGTTTGCCCTTGGTCGTCGTTATTTATCTTCTAACGGCGCCTGGGTTGCGGCGGCTATTCTGGTCGGCATGCCCATTTTTCCGATTTGGGCCGGGTTGGCTTATATCGATATGGGTTGGACGTTGTATGAATTTTTGGGAGTGTACGCCATTTTGTTGTGGGCGGATCGCAACCAACAACGCTGGGTCATATTATCTGGAGTGATGATCGGGTTTGCGTTGGGGAGTAAATATCTCGCTTTTGCCGGAGCCGGAGCCATAGGTTTATGGGTTTTGTGGCAAGCGCGCTTAAAAGGATGGCGAACGCTATTCGGCTCGGCGGCTCTCTTTGGGGGTATAGCCTTGGTAGTCGCGTCTCCCTGGTTCATCAAAAATTGGTGGTGGTTTGATAACCCCGTTTACCCTTACTTCTTTGGCAATAAAGCCATTAGCGGTATTCCCACTTATGGCAGTTTTCGGTGGTGGGACTATTTAATGTTACCGTGGTATCTGTATTTCGAGCGTCAGCGATTTGTGGGAGCCTATGGGTCTATTGAATTTCCCAGCTTACTGTTTCCGTTTATTTTACTGCTGCCTTGGGTGGGCCGGTTCAAGATCGTACCCTGGTTGGCTGTTTTAACCTTACTGCGTTACATTTTTTGGGCCTTGATTTTTCATGGACGTTTCCGCTATATGCTGCCAGTCTTGCCCAATTTGAGTTTGCTGGCTAGTGCGGCAATCGTGGGGCTGGCTGCTTACCCGATTTGGCAGCGGGCCGCCCTGATATTAGCTAAAGGCTTAATTGGGGGGATGTTAGCCATCACCTTAATCTATTCCGTGCTCTTTTTCTTCGATGTCCAACCCCTGGCTGTCGTTTTAGGGATAGAATCCAAAGAAAGTTTTTTGCAGCGCGAGTTGACGGATTATTCGGCCCAACAATTTATCCAGGCCAATTTGCCCCCACAGGCTCGCGTCTTTATGCTGTGGAATGCGCGAAGTTATTACTGCGATGATCGTTGTCTGCCCGATTTGAATCAATATCAATGGGTTCAATTGACTCAGCCCTCAGCCACTGTGTCCGAGGTCGCCGCGCGCTTACGGGAGAAAGGGGTGACTCACCTTATGGTCAGCATCGAAGATGTCGAATACCGATTGATCCAGAGCGATGGCCAGCTTCACCGTGCCGCCCTCCAATTTTTCCGTGATGAATTTCAACCAGCCTGTACGCGAGAACTTTATCAGGACGATTGGGTTAGGCTGTACGAATTTACCTGCCGGTGAGCCGATATGACTTCCTTTAGCCAAAAATGGATGACGCCCACGTTGGTGGTCACGCTGATCGGGTTGATCTACGTGATCGGCGTTCTGCTGGTCAACGACGGCGATGCCAAAGCCTTTATCCTGTTGGGTACCCAATTCAGCCAGGGCGACCCCAACGGCAGCGAAGGGTACGACGGCCAGTTTGCCTATCAAATCGCACTCAATCCGGCCGGAGCCGCGCCGTACATTGATGTACCGGCCTATCGCTACCAGCGGATTTTGTATCCACTGCTGGCTCGGCTGCTAGCCTTTGGTCAGGCCGCTTTAATCCCGTGGACGTTGATCATCCTCAATATCGGCGTGATTGCGCTGGGAACCTGGGCTACGGAACACCTTCTGCTGCACTTGCGGGTGAGCCGCTGGTACGCTTTAGTTTACGGCTTGTACGGCGGGCAGTTTTTATCGCTGCGGACGGACCTCAATGAACCTCTAGCTCATGCCTTTGTTCAATTGGCGATGTTGGCCTGGGCCAAAGAGCGCCGGTGGTGGGCGGTGGCGGCATTTGCTTTAGCCGCACTAGGTAAGGAGACCACGCTGGTTTTTCTGGCGGCGTATATGCTTTACACGCTCAGTCAGCGAATGTGGGGCTGGACATTTCGATTGGGCTTGGCGGCGATCCCATTTGTCCTTTACCAACTCTTCCTATGGCGATGGCTCGGCAGTTTCGGCGTAGGGTCGGGCGGCGCGGGCGCGACGCCGTTCAGCCCGATTCCATTGGCTGGCTGGTTGGCGATTGCCGGCGTGAGTGTGGGTGCTTTCCTCTTGATTTCGCTCGTTGTCGGGCCGATGTCGATTTTACCAAGTATCGCTGGCGTGTGGCTCAGTCTGAAGGAAGTGTGGTATCAAAACCTTCACCCGTTTGTCTTCAGTTTGCTGCTTAACAGCGCCGTCATCTTATTTTTGCCGACCTCCACCTTTCGCGAGCCGGTGGCCATGCTGCGCCTGACTATGGGGCTGATGGCCGCGATGCTCCTCTTTGGCGCTTGGCGGCGCTCTTGGCGCATTCTCAATTACAGCACCTTTTGGATTTTTACGAATATATTGTTGATCAACGGCGTCGCCGGATGAATGAAAGAGATAGAGATTGGAGAAAGAGATAGAGTTTGGTGGGTTCGGAATCGCTTAATCTCCAATCGCTCTATCTCCAGTCCAACAGTTTTAGTGACTTTTGGGAAAGAATATAAAGTACTTTAGTCCAAAATTGTTTTGACTTTAGTCACTTCCACTTGGGGCGTTTTTATTGTATCATGTTAATGATACTGATTTCTGACCCTATGGTTTCCATAACGGAATTGTGACCAAATCCGTTCTTCAATTTGGACTCGTGACTTGTTAACCTCAAAAACATACCCTGAAACTTCTCCGCTGACGGTCGTGTCGTTGTCTGACGCTGACCACGTCTGTTCTGAACAGACGCGATTTGATGTAATCGTATGGACTGGCATCATTTGTGAGGTAGCCGCTGTGATCCCCGCCGATCTTCATTTTCAACAATTTGCTCAGGTAGTTAAGGTCTAGCCTATGTCCGCATCGAAATATTTCGTAATTACCGGCGGAGCAGGCTATATTGGGTCGATGGTCGCCGCCAGTTTATTGGCGCGGGGCGATCGGGTGCTGGTCATCGACACGCTTGACTTTGGCGGCGATGGGTTGCTATCTTTTTTGCCCTTTGCGAATTTTGCCTGGACAAAACAGGATGTAACCGAACGCGCCCCATTGGCTGAATTGATGCACAATGCCGATGCTGTGATCCATCTGGCCGCGCTGGTGGGTTTTCCGGCCTGTAACCGGGCCGGGCGGGAACGAACGTGGCAGGTCAATGTTGAGGGGACGCAGCGGGTTTATGAGACCGCAGCCCAGGCCGGGGTTGATCGATTCATATTTGCGTCTAGCTATAGCAATTACGGCTTGGCTGCCGACGGCGAGATGGTCACGGAGCAGTCCCCGCTTCAGCCCCAATCATCATACGCCGAGTCGAAAGTAGCCGCGGAGCAGTTCTTGCTGACTCAATCGAGTCAAACCGGCCCGGCGGTGACGTGCCTGCGGTTGGCCACTGTCTTTGGCGTTAGCCCTCGTACCCGGTTCGATTTAATGGTTAACCAATTTGCTTGGCAAGCGCATCAGGGTGAAAAATTGGTCATTTATCAGGAAAATTTCCGCCGAGCCTTCGTTCACGTGCGGGATGTCGCCCGGGCGATGCTGCTGGTCGCCGATGCGCCGCGATCCGCAGTCGCCGGGCAAATTTTTAATGTCGGTAACGAAGCGTTGAACTCCAGCAAGCAGGAACTGGTCATGCTGTTGCAAGAACAGTGGCCGGCTCTGCGGGTTGAACTCCAAGATCGCAGCTTTGGCGGCGATATGCGCAGCCTGCACGTATCATTCGAAAAAATTCGGCGGGAGCTGGGGTTCACGACTTGCATCGATTTGCGACAGGGTCTGGCCGAACTTCATCAGGCGCTCACGCTAGGTTGGATAACCAACCCGGCCGATGATCGGCATCGAAACCACCCGCCTCTACTCGTTTAATCTCCATCTGGGAAGGAGCTAACTGGATGAAACCTCCGGTTATAGGCGTAGGAACCTTAAATATTAGCCCTCGGGCCAAAGCGCTGGTTATGGAGGCGCTCAATAACAATCGGCTTTCTTACGGACCGATGATGCAGCGCCTGGAGAACGAATTTGCCAGCCTACATCACTGCCGTTTTGGCATTATGTCCAACAGCGGTACGAGCGCTCTACAAATTGCGCTGCAAGCCATGAAAGAAATCCACGGTTGGGACGACGGCGACGAAGTCATTGTGCCGGCCGTCACGTTTGTCGCCACGGCGAATATTGTGCTGCATAACGGATTGATGCCGGTTCTGGTCGATGTCGATCCCCACTACTATGAGCTAGATCCCGACCAACTGGAGGCGAAGATCACGCCACGTACACGGGCCATTATTCCGGTGCATTTGTTCGGACAGCCCGCCGATATGAAACCTATTTGCGATATTGCCGGTCGCTACAATCTAAGGGTTATTGAAGACTCGGCGGAAACGATGTTTGCCTCGTACCAAAACCGGCGCGTGGGTAGTCTGGGCGATATCGGCTGTTTTTCCACCTACGTGGCCCATATTTTGGTGACCGGGGTGGGCGGCTTTAACACCACCAACGACCCGGAGTTGGCCGTGCGGATGCGCTCTTTGATGAACCACGGCCGCGACTCGATTTACATTAGCATCGACGATGATAAAGATAAGTCGGATGAAGAGTTGAAGATGATTGTCGCCCGGCGCTTTAGTTTTGTCAGTGTGGGCCACAGCTTCCGTGTAACCGAGATGGAGGCGGCGCTGGGATTGGCTCAGTTGGAAGAATGGGAGTCGATGATCGCCGCACGGCGGGCGAATGCGCGGTTGCTTATCCAAAAGTTGGCTCATCTTGACGGTTATTTGCAACTCCCCAAAACCCGACCCGGCAACGAGCACTCGTTTATGATGTTCCCGATTGTGCTGCGCGACGAACCTAAGACCGAACTGGTTAATTTTCTGGAGCAAAACGGCGTCGAGACCCGCGACATGCTGCCGCTCACCAACCAGCCGGTTTACCATCGGCTTTTAAATTGGTGCGAGGAGCAATACCCGGTCGCTAAATGGATTAATCAGAACGGTTTTTACATTGCCAGCCATCAAGGTCTAACCGAGTTCGATTTGGATTACATGGCCGAACTGTTTGAACGGTTTTTCCGCCAGCGACCAAGCGCGCCGCGAGCCGGAGCCTGTTTAATCATCACCGCCGTTCGCCCGGCCTCCATTGAGCAAGCTCTGGAGGTCATCCCGCTGGATTTATTTGACCGGGTGTTGGCGGTCCATCGCGATTTGAGTAGCGAAACCAAAGCGCTGTTTGAAAAACACGGCGTTAAACTCATCCCCAGTGACACGCTGGATTCACTCGATCTGGTATTGACCGGGCAGCTTGAAATTACCCAGGAAAACCTGGTCTTCTTCACCGCCGACGGCCGGCACAACCCCGGCGATGTCGGCCGGTTGCTGCTGAATCTCGAGCGCGGGAACGATATGGTGGTGGCTTCTCGATTTACCGTTGGCGGTGAACGGCGCGACCTGCGACAGATGAATCGCTACCGGAGTGTGGGGAACCGCGTCTTTAGCCTGCTGGCTAATTTGCTGTTTTACGGCAACCTGACCGATTACTTCAGCGATCTGCGCGCTATTAAACGCTCAAAATTAGCGGCTCTGTCGTTACCGGGCTACACGTTAACGCGCTATTACCGGCTGTCGATCCGGGCGGTCAAAGACGCCTGGCGGGTGGCCGAAATTCCTACGGTGGAGTTTCTCAAACCTGAGGTTAGCACGTATCTGCAAGTGGCTGCCAGTATCTTGCCGGCGTTAGGCGTATTAGTATCCGAATGGATGAACTTGAGAAAATAAATTCAGGAGAATGACGTATGTCGTTTTGGAGAGGAAAACGAATTTTAGTAACCGGGGGAGCCGGTTTTATTGGGTCTCATCTGGTAGAACAGTTGTTGGGGATGGGGGCGCAGGTGCGTGTGTGCGGGCGTTCTCGTCAGAAGTTGTTTAATCTCATTGGCCCGGCGGCCAATGACGTGGAATTTTTGGAAGGGGATTTGGCCGATTTGGACTTTGCCGAACAAGCCTGCCGCCGGCAAGAGGCGGTCTTTCATCTGGCGGCGATGGTGGCCGGCGTGGGCTACAACAGCACCCATCCCGGCTCCATTCTGTTCGATAACGCCACCATTGGGTTGAACATTCTTGAAGCCGCCGTCCGCCAAGATGTCGAGCGAATTTTATTGACCAGTTCGGCCTGCGTTTATCGCCGTTATGCCACGGTGCCGACGCCGGAGACCGAGGGTTTTCTGGACGACCCGGAGCCGTCGAATTTGGGCTATGGGTGGGCTAAACGCTTTTTGGAAGTGCAGGCTCGATGTTACGTCGAGCAATACCCGATCAAGATTGCCCTGCCGCGTCCCTACAATGCTTATGGTCCACGCGATGATTTTGATTGGGAAACCAGCCATGTCATCCCGGCGTTGATTCGGAAGGTGGTCGAAGGGCAAAATCCCATTAAAGTTTGGGGCGATGGTTCACAAACGCGCGCCTTTTTATATGTCACCGATTTTGTGGCCGGGCTCATGCTCTCGTTAGAGCGGTATGCCGAGTGTGATCCCGTCAACATCGGCTCTGAAGAAGAAGTGACCATTGCGACGTTGATTCAGACCATCATCGATCTGGCTGGCAGCGAGGCCAAAATTGAGTTCGATACGAGCCAACCAGGTGGCCAACCCCGGCGCATCGGTGATTACGCCAAAGCCCGCGAAATGTTAGGCTTTGAAGCCCAAGTCCCGTTGGCTGAGGGTCTACGTCGCACCATCACCTGGTATAAGGAGCAGCAATCCCTATGAGTCGGACTTTAATTATTTTGACCCTTAACGAGATCGAAGGGGTGAGAACGTTTATACCGCTTCTGCCGAACGACGTCGCTGATGAAATCATTGCCGTTGATGGCGGTTCGACCGACGGAACTCGTGAATTTTTGCAGGAATATCAGATTCCTATTTTCAATCAAACCCGCCGGGGACGCGGTGAGGCCTTTCGGGTTGGGGTGGCCCATTCCAGCGGTGAATTCATCGTCTTCTTTAGCCCCGATGGCAACGAAGACCCGGACGACATTCCCCGGCTGTTTGAACTGCTGGAAGCCGGAGCCGATATAGCCATCGCCTCACGCTTTTTGCCGGGCGCTCAGAATGAGGAAGATGATGAGGCCCTGCCCCTGCGCAAGTGGGTTAACCAGGCTTTCACGCTGCTGGCTAACCTCAATTGGAACCGGGATCGGCCCTATGTGACCGATACCATCAATGGCTATCGCGGCGTGCGGCGGGCTGTCTTTGAAGCCATCTCGCCCAGTTCGATGGGGTATACGATCGAGTATGAGATGACCATCGCCGCGATGCGGGCCAAATTGACGATTGTTGAAATCCCCACCATTGAGCAAAAGCGGATTGGCGGCGAAACCAAAGGTGCATCTTGGCCGACCGGCGTCGCCTTTCTAAAGTTTTTTCTGGGGGAAGTGAAGCGGGACGTCCAACCACATGCGCCGCTGGTAGTACTGGCCGGTGCTGTCGGGTTGGTTCTAGTAAGTTGGGCCATCGCCCGCCGCAGATAGGGTGAACGATTAAGGATTTGACTGAATGGCATTCGATTTCTCAGCTCCGATCAAATTACACCGGCATCTCGTTTTTGCACTGCTCTTCGCCATATTTGTCGTTGCGTATGTACTCAGCCCTTACTGGTTGATCTCGACCAAGATGTGGGAACAGGTGCTTTTTTTAGGGATATCGGTGTTGTTGGGGTTGGTCTGGGCTTATCTAGCCAGTAATGCGGTTGTCATTCGTCTCCAACCGGTTCATTATTTGTCTGTGGCCATTCTCTGCGTCGTGATAACCGCCCTAAACTACCGGGCGCTACTGGCCGTAATTCCTTGGCGCGGCGATGAGGATTACCATATCAATATCGTTTTAACCGTCTGGCGATTAATGCGATTTCATGGGCTGGTGGCCGCCGTTCTTCTGCTGCTCTTTCTGTATGAAGGCTGGCGTAAAAGCAAGCAACTCCTCGTTTCGGCCGTTTTTTTGGTGGCGATGGTGGCGCTGTTAGTCTGGAACGGCCAATCGAATTATGACTGGATTTTGCGCTATCCACACGCGACCCGCTGGCTGAATGTCTTGCCCCTGTATTTGACCGTACCCCTGTTTGGCCCGTTTGAGGAAGCGTCGTATCGATTGATCCCGTTTTTGTCGGTAATCGTGCTGGCCTGGCTTTGCCACCGCGAACTGAGTCCGGCCGGCTGGCCGCTCGGACTCTTGTTTGGGCTGGCGGTGGCCACAACTCCGGTGATTTGGTATTACAGTTCCACGTTGTACATCGAGATGCCGGCTTTGGTACTGATGAGCCTGGTGTGCTTTCGGATTAACACGATCATACGGGGAGAATTGGCCGCGATTTCTAGCCAACCGGCCTGGTATGCGCTGATTTTGATCGGTTTCATCAAAGAGACAACGCTGCCTTTTCTGGTTTCGTTTGTCCTGCTGCGGGGGTTAGTTCGGTTTTGGCCGCCGACTAAAGCTAAACTCAGCCTGGCTAATCTAGTTGATGAGGGCAAAGTGGCCTTTTGCACGCTCTTCCCTTTGGTGCTCTATATCTTCTATCGTAACTATTTTGGCGTCTGGCGGGAATTTTCGCCTGATTTTTTCAACTTACTCAACCCGACCCTGTATCAGGTGGTGCTGCGCTCGTTTGGCGAGCAGTTTAGCCCGCTGCTGCTGTTGTTTGTAGTGGGCTGTGTGCTGCTGTTGATCAAGCGAGCGTACACGGTGCTGCTATTTTTAGGGGGTACGTTTGTGGCCGATGCGGTGTTTCACCTGATCGATGAGGTGAGTTATGTGGGGTACAGCCGGTTCAATCTCTTTTTACTCCCGGCGATCATTGTCGGCAGCTATTACTTGCTCCAATGGCTAAGCCCGAAACGCTACGTTTTGGCCGCCGCCCTGGCCGGAGTCATTATCGCCCTTAACCTGACGTTGACGCCGCTTAATTGGGATGGCACCAAAAAACCGTTGTGGGGCAGCTACCAGTTGGACATTGCCGAACATTACTACCCCTATCAGGAGGCGGTGCGCTGGTTGAAAGAGAATCATAATTCGGATACCATTAAATTTACCGGGATGTACTACCCGTATTATCTTGATTTCTATTTGGCCAAGTTCGACTGGTGGCCTGACTATGAAGTCGATCTGGTCGATATTGACCGTGATGAAACAGACGTTTTAGATTTAAGTCTGGCCGCGGCTGAAGCGGAAGAGGTAGATGTGGTGGTGTATCACGTGCTTGGTAACACCGTACCGGCCCTGCCGGAGGTTCACGACTACGTTCTGCAGAAGGTTTTTCGCAATCAGGCGCAAACGCTGGTGGTTTTTGTTAAAGCTTCGGCTCAGGTGAATGGCAATTAGGGAATGCCTGCTGAGTAGTGGTTTTGATGATGTTGAAAAAATGTGTTTTTAGTAGCAAAGAGACAAGCTTATGCCTATTAGGTCAACTATTTCTCCGACGATTAGTGTCATTATGCCGGCTTTTTACGAGGAAGCCGTCATCGCGTCCGTCATCGAGCGCGTCCACACCGTGCTGCAAGAGTTAGACCAAACGTATGAAATTATCGTCGTTGATGACGGCTCGCAAGATGAGACCGCCCGGCGCGCTCACGAGGCCGGGGCCAGAGTCATCGCCCACCCCTACAATATCGGCAATGGGGCGGCCATTAAATCCGGTATTCGGCATGCTCAGGGCGAAATCTTGATAATGCTCGACGCCGATGGTCAGCATCTGCCGGAAGATATACCTCGCTTACTCGAGCAATTACAAACGTATGACATGGTTGTTGGCGCGCGGACCCATGAATCCGACAGCGATTGGCACCGCGACCTGGCGAACAAAATCTACAACTGGTTTGCCAGCTACGTTTGTGGCCGACAAATCGATGATTTGACGTCGGGTTTCAGAGCGATGAAGGGCCACATCGCGCGCGGGTTTGTGTATCTGCTGCCCAACACCTTCTCCTACCCGACGACGCTTACCCTGGCCGTGGTCCGATCGGGGTATACCCTGCGCTACGTGCCGATCAAAGCGGCGCGGCGAGTCGGCAAAAGTAAAATTAAGCTTTTTAAGGACGGCCCCCGCTTCTTGTTGATCATACTTAAAGTCGCGACATTTTTTTCACCGTTAAAGGTGTTTATTCCGGCCAGCATCGCGATGTTTGCTGTCGGTGTTGGTTATGGCTTATTCAAAGTCCTATTTCTTAGTTCCCGTTATGGCCCAACCTCGGCCATGTTGATGACGGTGGCGGTGCTGGTGTTCCTGGTTGGGCTGGTCTCCGAGCAGGTAGCCCAACTTCGCTTTGAGGTCAGAGAGCGGGCGGGAACCCAAGAATACTTACCCATACTCGACACTCCCTATAATCATATTGAAAAAGTTACCCCGGAAAAAGAAACTGTCCCATGATCCACGTATTTGTTGGTACCAAAGCTCAATTTATCAAAATGGCGCCGGTGATGCAAGAGCTGGAGCAGCACGGCGTCAACTACAATTTTATCGATGCCGGCCAGCACGCGGCGCTCACCGGCGATTTGATCCAGCAGTTCAACTTACGCGAGCCGGATATCCGCCTGCGGCAAGAAACGACCAGTATTACGACGGTTCCGCAGGCTATTATCTGGACCTTAAAAAGTTTGGGTCAGCTGATCTGGAACGGTCAGGCCATTCGCCGTCGTTATTTTGGCGACGAGGATGGTATCTGTCTGATCCACGGCGATACGCTGACCACCCTGATTTCACTCTTGTATGCCAAGCGCTGCGGTCAGAAAGTGGCTCACGTCGAGGCAGGGATGCGCAGTTTTCATCTTTTCGAACCGTTTCCCGAAGAGATTATCCGGCTGATTGCGATGCGCTTTAGCGATATTTTATTTGCGCCCTCGCAGTCGGCGTATGAAAATTTGCGACAAATGGGCTACATCGATAAAACCGTTCGCATTACCAAAAATACCGGTCTGGATGCGGTTCGATACGCTTTGCAGTCGGTCAATGGCCGCCATCGCCCGCAAGAACCTTACGTGATCGCCACGACGCATCGAGTCGAGACTATCTACTCTCGGTCCCGCCTGGCGGTAGTCGTCGATCTGCTTCAACGCATTGCCCAAGAGCGCAGAGTGTTCTTTGTGCTCCACGAGCCGACGCTGCAACAGCTTCGCCGGTTTAATTTGTATGACCAGTTGGCTCAGAATAAGGCCATAGAGACCTTGCCGCTTCAATCGTATCTCACCTTTGTCGATTTAATTGCCGGGGCTGATTTTGTGGTTACGGACGGCGGCAGTATTCAGGAAGAGTGTTATTTTTTGAACGTCCCGTGTTTGATTATGCGGTCCAGAACAGAGCACGTAGAGACATTGGGCAAAAATGGCTTTCTGGCCTCGTTTGACCCGGCCAAGATCGAAGAGTTTTTTGAGATGTTGCCTTCGTTACGTCAGAAAAATGTCAATGACGATGATTATCCCTCCCAGGTGGTGGTTGAGCACGTTTTAGATTATGCCAAGGAACGTCACCTGGCCGCTCACGGTAAATAGGGTATGGCTGACTACACAACGTTCTCCATCATTGTGCCGGTCTACAACGGAGCGGAAACACTAGACTGCTGCCTCAGCGCTTTGGTTGCCCAAGCGTATTCCCCCGAACTTTATGAGATCATTGTGGTTGACGATGGTTCGACTGATGATTCGGTTCGGATTGCCCAACGCTATCCGGTTCGGCTCATTAAGTTGGCGCGCAATCAGGGCCGAATCGTGGCTCGAAATACGGGGGTAGCCGCAGCGCGGTTTGAGACGTTGGTGTTTAACGATGCTCGGGTTATCGCCGAACCGAACTTGTTGGCCAAACTGGCCCGGCAGGGGTACCAACCGATACTGCCCAACGTGGTAGCTTATCAAGGCGAACGCTGGGGCTTTGAGCGGTTTTTTCATTTGCTGCGTTGGAAAATGCATGGCGCCTTTTATCAAGCCGAGGCCGACGCCGAAGATTATTATCTGACCGACGACAATTTTGAGCAGCGGCCTAAAGGCACGACCCTCTTTGTGGTTGATCGAACTCTCTGGCAGCGCTGCCAGCCAGCCGCGTCGGATAAGATGACCAATGATGACACCCGCATTCTACGGGCAATCGTTCGCCACAAACCGATTCTGCGGGCGGGCCACATCACGGTAGTGTATCATCAACGCCGCCAGCCGGGTCAGGTGTTCAAGCATATTTTTGAGCGCGGCCCCCGTTTTGCCGATTACTATCTGCAGCGGGGCGGTCGATATCACCGGCTGTATTTAGCGATCTGGGGGATGCTTGGTTTGACCGGTTTGATCACCGTTTTTCGACCTAAACTGGCCCTTCGAAGTGGGGTGATAATGTTGTTGATGACGGATTTGGCGGCGGCTTTATACCTTAAACGGTCCTGGTCTGACGTAATTGTTGTTGGTCTTGGTCTGCCGTTGATTGGGTTGGCTTTTGGGTTGGGTATTCTAAAGTGGCAGTTTAGCCGGCTGGTCAATCTGGGGTAAAGGTGGGCAAAACTATGGAAAAGAGTTCAGTTATGGAAATCATTAATCCTTACGAAGCGGCTTACGATGAGGACTATTTCAGGCGGCTGCATAATCTTAACACGTCGGGCAACAACCCGTATCGGGAAGCGCAGCGATTGCTCACGATTGAAGCCTGCCGGCCTGGCCGGGACGATACGGTGTTAGAGTTGGGCTGCGGCACCGGCCTCTACTGCCGTATGCTGTCGCCACGTGTAAAACGGATGATCGGGGTCGATTATTCGCCGGCCACCATCGAGCGAGCTAAAGCCCAAACGCCTCAGGCTAATATCGAGTACGTTTTGGCCGGGATTCAAAAGCTCACCATGTTTCCCGATCACACCTTCGACAAAATGATTTCAATCGATGTTTTTGAACACATCAATGATGAGCAGCTGGCCGCAGTGTTGAGCGAAGTCAAAAGATTGCTCAAACCGGGTGGGGTGTTAGCCTTTTTTACCCCTTGCCGCAGTCATTGGATTGAACAACTCAAGGATAAAAATATTATCCTCAAGCAGTTTGAAGAGCATATCGGCGTCCGAACCGAGGCCGAATATCGCCGGTTCAGCCGTCAAGCCGGCTTGCAGGTGAAGGAGGTGCTGCGTTTTGAAACATGTTTGCCCGGCTTGCGCGTTGTAGAACGTCTGGTCAAACAGGCGCCGCTCATGGGTGCGCTCTTTGTATCTCGATTAGGCATAACCGTAACCACACTCGATTAATCAACCATTTCCTGGAGGACGACATGGACAATATTCGCATAGGCGTGGCCGGCGTCGGCTCGATGGGCGAGCGCCACTGCCGCATTTACTCAACCCTGCGCGGGGTTCAGTTGATCGGCGTCACCGATCTGGCCGCCGATCGCGGCCGGGCCGTGGCCGCCATGTATGACACGGACTTTTTTGACCATTACGAGCAACTGCTAACCGAGGTGGACGCGATCACCATCGCCACCACCACCCCGACTCACTTTGATTTGGCTCGGCAAGCGATTGAACGTGGCATTCATGTGCTGGTTGAGAAACCCTTAACCGAAACCCTGGCTCAGGGGGAGCAGCTTGTCGCTGAGGCCGAGAGCCGCCGGTTGGTTCTGCAAGTCGGACATATCGAGCGCTTTAATCCCGCATTTTTGGAGCTTCAGCATGTGATCGAGGGTCTGCCGCTCATTGCCGTTCAGATCGAGCGCCTAAGCCCGTTTGATACCAGCAATACGGATGTCGATGTCATCCTTGACCTGATGATCCACGATTTGGATTTGTTGATGAGTCTGATCGGGTGTGATTTTGACAGTCTGCACGCACTGGGACGGTCGGTGACAAGTCGGGCTATTGATCACGCTGTGGCGAATTTTTCATTTCGAGAGGGGCCGGTGGCTACGTTGGTGGCCTCACGTATCACTGAGCAGAAAGTTCGCTCGATTAAAATTATTGCTCAAGGGGCGTACATTGAGGCTGATTTGTTGGGCAAGAGTATTATGATCCATCGACGAACGATGCCGACGTTCGATGCGGCCAAATACCGGCAAGAAAGCGTTATCGAGCAGATCCATGTGCCGATGGTTGAACCGCTGTGGTTGGAGTTGAGGCACTTTGTTGACTGTGTCGCTGAAGCGAAACCGCCGCAGGTCGGTGGCGCAGATGGGCTACGGGCCTTGAAACTGGCTCATACGATTGTCGATCAAATTCGTTGTGGAGTGGTCTAGAATTTATGACAACTGATTACCAATCCAACTACTCAAAAACCCAAGTGCATTTTGTTAGCCAACCGCCCGAATGGAAATATCTGCTTGATTACAGCGGTCCGGTCACCACTATCTTGGATCTGGGGGCCGGTGGAGGTCGTAATAGCCTGTATCTGCGCCAGGTGTTTCCGCAGGCGGTGATCGTGCCGGTCGATCTATCGGCCATCCGGTGCGAATATTGTCGTCAAGTTGTGGATGCCGATGTAACGTGCGGCAACTCGATGCGGTTGCCTTTTGCCGACAACGTGTTCGATTTGGTGATTTCAACCCAGGTGATCGAACATGTGCCCGATGACCATACGTTTGTGGCGGAAGTACAGCGCGTCCTCAAACCGGAAGGGATAACGATCATTAGCTCGGTGGTCAAAAAACGATTCGGCTGGTATTTTTATCGCAATCATCGCGGTGAGTGGATGCTGGACCCCACTCACGAACGCGAATATCGCAGTGAAGCAGAATTCGCTACGCTGTTCAACCCCTCTTTTGGGCGGCTCTCACTTTTTTCGGAAAACTTCTATTTTTCTCCGGCCCGGTTTGTTTACCGCCTGATGATTCGATTAGGTCTGGTTCAAAACCCTAATCCTCAATTTTTTACCGAAAATGGGGTGGGCAGTTGGGCGGAGCGATGGCGGATCATGGTCCCCCGTTATAAACAAGTAACGGTGCTGGCCACCAAATGAGCATGATTTTCTGGGTGTAATTGGGTGAAAAATAGTAAGCGCAATCAGCTTATTTCTATTACGGTCTTAGTCGTTATTGTCTTGGCCGGGGGTATTTATCTCAGCGCCAATGCCGATCTACTTCATTCGCTGTCTAAGTTATCAGCGGCGACGGTCGTGATGCTCATCATTTTTCGTACGCTGTTTGTAGCGACTAACGGTCTTTTTTTGCAGGCGTTCGCCGCAAAATTTGGAGTCGACTTGACCGTAACCGAATGGTTTGGCCTGGCTGTCGTCACCGCTATGGGGAATTACATCACCCCTTTTTCCGGGGGAATGGTCATTAGAGCCACGTATCTCAAGCGCAAGCATGCGTTTCCTTATACCCAATTTTTGATCCTACTGACATCGAATTATCTGGTCGCATTTTGGGTCATCGGAGTGGTGGGTTTGGTGACGCTGATGGGCTTCATCCCGCCCACCCCCTATTTCTGGCCGATAGCGTTCTTATTTGTGGGCGTGATAGCTGGCGTCTCATTGCTGGTGGTCATGCCCACGGTTCATCTACCAACCGATCATCGACTAAGCCGGATTATCAATAATGCTCTAGAAGGCTGGCGTGTAGTCAAAAGCGATAAAAACCTGCTGGTCCGGCTTGTTATTTACACGTTGATCAACATTCTGCTGAATGGTGTCTCCTTTTGGTTGGCTTATCAAGCCTTAGATTTTTCGGTTACGTTTGCGGCGGCGCTGCTTATTAGCCTGATGGCCGTTTTTTCCATCTTTCTCAATGTGACGCCGGGTAATTTGGGTATCCAAGAAGCGGTGGTGGGGTTATCATCAAGCCTATTGGGCATGGGGGTAGGGGAAGGACTGGTGGTGGCGCTCATTGTTAGAGCCACGACACTCATCCCGATTTTTATTTTAGGGCCCATTTTTAGTTACATCCTTACCCATAGGTTAATGTCTCCTCAATCCCTTGAACAAAACGATCTTGAAGAGTTTAAGGTTAAGTAACATGATCGAGGAACGAAATGTGGGTTTGGCCTCTCGTCCATCGGTTACCCCGGTGAGTAAATTGAGTGCCTCCGGCTGGCTGATAAGCGCCATCATTCTGGGGTCGATGGTTTTGACGATGCTGGCCTTGTGGCCCCACTTATCCGATAAATACCGCGTTCCCCGCGATTTGCAAAACTTCTACTGGATGGCTCGCTTCCAAGACCCCACACTCTTTCCCATCGATTATCTTCGCGCCGACCAGCTTGTTGAACTCAATATTCTGGGACAAACCGTTGTCCTCTACCCGCTGAGCCTGGGGTACGGCTTACTATATTATCTGGGTAGTTTTGTCATTGACTTTATTTGGATGTCCAAATTATTGGTTTTCCTATTGATGCCCCTTTGTGTTTACTATCTCTACCGGTTAGGGTACAAGCTTCAGGGAACCTTGAGCGCCGTTAGTGTGAGCTGTCTCTTTATCTTTTTTATGCTGGCCTCGTACCAATCTATCTCAATCGCCAGCGGTTTGCAGCGAGCCTTTACGATCCCCTTACTAATTGTGTTTCTCTACTATTTGGTGGTCGAAAATTATGCCGTTGCTGCTGTGTTGATTGCTGTTAGCGCCCTCTTTTATTGGCCTAATTTTCCGCTCATGGTTTTAACTTACGGCCTCGCTTTACTTCGGCCGCACCCCCGATATGTTGTAACCGTCGATTTCAAGCCGGCTAAGATTGTCCCGTTAGTATTGACTGTGGTTCTGTCGCTGCTGCTGCTGGCTTGGGGCATTGTGATGGAAACGGCGCTGTTTACACCCCAAAACGTCCCCGTTACCCAGGATGCCCGCCTGCAAGTCGGCGGGGCAACGCCCCTGTTCATCAGTTTCCCTTGGTTTGGCCGCGCCGGTATTTTTGATGCAGGGACCGATGTGGTCAATTTTTTGGTCCTGATGATTTTGGCCGGGTTTACCCTAAAAATAGCCGGCCGATCGGCGTTCCGCCGGGTGCCACGGACAGGCTGGATTTTGCTTGTGGCCGCCGGGATAATGTATGTGGCCTCGTTTGTCACGCTGGTCGGATTTTCATCCTCGGCCCTATACCAACCGTCGAGATACACCCGCAGTACCTTGTTTTTGGTGGTTCTATTGTTTGTCGGCCTCAACTGGCCCGATGTTTTGAAAAAAGGTCCGGCCTGGTTGGCTAAAAAGTCGGGGTTGATCATTTTCTTTTTTGTCGCGTTGACTTTAGTTTTGGGCATAAGTTATCTATTCTTTCCGGATCGCCTGGTGCTGATCCCCTTGATCTGGTTTATCGGAATTATTGCTAGTGGTCTGCTGGTCGTCTTTGGGAGCAGCGCCCTTTTTTGGCTGGCAACCCGATGGCCAACAGGCGGGCTTAAATTTGCGGCTCTGTTGGCAGTGGGTATCCTTACCTTGGCTGTGGGAGCCTACTATATTCGTACGCTGGGGTTGCGAACCTCTAATCCCTCCCCGTCTGAACGGGAACTGTTTGAGTTTGTCGGCAGCCTGCCCAAGGCGGCCGTTCTTGCCGGGGATCCCTGGGTTATGTCGGATATTCCCTTGTTTTCAAAGCGAAGTGTACTTTTTCGAGAACTTCACCCTGACGCTAATCCCAACATTACCGCGTTTGTGATGGATTATTACGATGCCCAATATGCCGAGGCCACTCCGCCTGTGCTCGACTTTTGTGAACGATATCAGGTGACCCATTTGGTTCTCAATGACGACTATTTCACCCCGGCCTATCTGACCAATGGGCAGTTTTTTTACCAACCCTGGAACGACGACATTGTCAAACGGGTCCACGGTCGCACCGATTTCGCCCTCCTCAATCTCAAACCTATCTTCACCAGCGGCCCATATCGAGTTATCCAATGTGACGCGGAGACCCTTTTAGCGGCGTCAAAGAAGTAACCTATGCTTGCTTTAGAAAAACTGTCGCTCTCCCGGCAAGAGATCTGGCCCCGGCTGGCGCCGACGCTGCTTGTAATGGGGCTCACGCTTGGCTATGCCCTCTTGATCCTGAGCAGTAACCAGTGGGACCCGATGGCCTTCGTTCGCCTCGGTACGCGCTACGGTCAGGGCGACCCCAACGGCGCCATCGGCTACGACGGTCAATTTGCCTATCAGATGGCCCTGCGCCCGCTGGGAGCCACGCCCTATCTCGATATCCCACCCTATCGTTATCAGCGCATTCTCTACCCGCTCACGGCTCGACTGGCGGCTGTTGGTCTACCTCAAGTCATCCCGTGGGCGCTGCTTGGCCTCAATTTGGTGGCGTTGGCTGTAGGTACATTTACCATGTCACAGCTTTTGGTGTGGCACAAACTCAACCCGTGGTACGCCCTGCCGGTGGGATTGTTTGCCGGCCAGTTGGTCAGCCTGCGGCTCGATCTCAATGAGCCGTTCGCGTTGACGTTCGCGCTGTTGGCCGTCTATGCGTTTGAGAAAGATCGATCCCGCTGGGGGGCGCTGTTTTTGGCCTTGAGCATGCTGAGCAAAGAGACGTCGATTGCCTTCGTCGGCGGCTATTTGCTCTATTTCTTCCTCAAACAGCAGTGGCGGGTGCTGATCGAAACCGGCTTGATCAGTTTGGGGCCGTTCGCGCTGGTACAGCTGGTGATCTGGCTCAATTTCGGCGAAATCGGCTTGCGATCCGGCGGGCATGGCGCGACCTCGTTTAGCTGGATTCCGTTCGGCGGTATGTTGGCCTTCGGGGTCGACAATCCGCAGACGCTGGTGGTCGCGCTAGTGATTTTGGGGCCATTGATTTTGCTGCCGTGTCTGGCCTTGACCGTTAATCTGGTTCGATTTTTCCGCCGGGGCCATCTGTCGCCGATGGCCCTGGTGCTGGCTCTACATATTCTCATGCTGGCGACGCTGCCCTTTTCGACCTATGTCGATTTTCCCGGCGTACTCCGCTTGACCAGCGGGCTGGTAGTGGCTACCGTGGCTTACGCGGCTTCGGTGCGAGCGACGAAAATTTTGAATTATACGCTGTTATGGCTAGCCTCCATCCCGCTATTGATCTTCATCGGATAATGAAATTTGAGAGGGTGTTCTTGAGATCCAAACAGTTCCGGCGCGACTTAGCCCTCATTTTTGGACTGGCGCTTGTCGTGCGCGGTTTAGCGGCCCTGCCCCAACAGCAGCCCAGCTACTTCGACGCGGCATACTACTATGTCAACGGCGTCAATCTGGCCGAGGGCCGCGGCTTTGTGGAAGATTTTGTGTGGAATTACCTCGATCACCCCGGCCCGCCGCCTCAACCGAGCCACCTCTACTGGATGCCGTTGACGTCTATCCTAGCCGCAGTGGGAATGATAGTTGGCGGCGTGAGTTACCGGGCGGCTCAAATACCTTTCGTGGTGTTGTCGGCCTTGGTTGCGCCCATCACCTATTGGCTGGCCTATCTCCTGGCCGGCCAGCGCCGGTCGAGTTGGTTAGCCGGCCTCTTGGCGGTGTTCAGCGGTTTCTATGTACCCTATTGGACGGCTATCGACAACTTCACGCCCTTCGCGGTTTTTGGGTCGCTGGCGTTAGGGTTAGCGGGGATGGAGAATGAAGAATGGCGAATGGCGAATGGAGAATGGAGTCCGGAGACTGGCGATAAAGGGGCGAGGGGGTCAGGGTTACGTCTTCTTTGGTTGATGGGAGCCGGGGTGTGTCTGGGACTGGCCCATCTGGCCCGGGCCGATGGCTCGCTCCTCCTCATCGCCATCTTCCTGCTCTTTGTTGTACGTATGACGTATTACACCTTCCTACGCCCCATACCTCACATCTCCCGCTCCATATTCCACGACCTACGCGCGCTCTGCCTGATCACCCTCGCCTACTTGCTGACGATGCTGCCCTGGTTTCTGCGCACGCACGACGTTACCGGCGCGTTTCTTTCGACCGCAGGAACGCAGACGATTTGGCTGACGGACTATGATGATCTGTTTAGCTACGGCCGTGAGCTTTCGCTCCAAACCTTCCTGGCCCAGGGCCTTGGCCCCATTTGGCAGGGACGCTGGTGGGCGCTGACGAATAATTTTCAGACGGTTGTGGCCGTGTGGGGGATGATCTTTTTAGGGCCGCTCTCTTTGATGGGGGGTTGGCATTTACGCCAGCGGATTTTGGTACAGTTGGCGGCGATGTACGCCCTGCTGCTTTTTATCGCCATGACCTTTGTCTTTGCCTTTCCCGGCGCCCGAGGCGGCCTGTTTCACTCCGGGGCGGCGCTGTTGCCGTTTATTTACGCCACGGCGGTTGTCGGGTTGGATCGCAGTATCGAATGGGTGGCCGACCGCCGGCGGAGTTGGCGACCTCAGGCGGCCAAGCGCGTCTTTGGGATCGGGTTGGTCGTAATGGCGGTGGGCCTATCGAGCTTCATTTACTACCAACGCGTCCTCAAAGGCAACGCCTGGAACGGCGCCGACTCGAACTATCCGGCCATCGCGGCCTGGGTGACCGAGCAGAACCCTGCCGCCACGGTGATGATCGGCAACCCGCCGGCCTATCGCTATCACGGCGGCGGGTTGAGTGTGGTGGTGCCCAATAATGACCTCGATACGGTGTTACAGGTGATGGCGGAGTACAAGGTTGATTATTTGATTTTGGACAAGAATCATCCGGTACCGTTAGATGAGATTTACGATCATCCTGAAACTCAAGCTGATCTGTCTCTGCTTCAAACGTTTGAGCCGGGGACGGGGCAGGAGATTTATGTTTTTGGGGGGCGGTGAGTGGGTGGAGTTTTTAGAGTTAGTGGAGTTTTTAGAGTTTATGGAGTTGGTAGGGAGGGTTTTTGGATGAGGCTCAATATGGATTCCAAGGAGGTCATAGAAATGGAGGCAATGGTCATGCCCGAATGTCTT
>JAGRCC010001117.1 GCA_020433785.1 Anaerolineae bacterium | reverse complement strand
TTGCAGTTGGTCGGGTTTTTGTTCGTTGGGGTCGAGCCACTGCGCGTAGG
This sequence comes from Anaerolineae bacterium, assembly GCA_020433785.1. Next base: position 3,030 of record JAGRCC010001117.1, on the reverse strand, counting down.
CGTCGCGCGGCAAAATGACGGGCATTCGATTGTGAATGGTGGTCATCAGGTCATTGGGTTCGGTGGTCAGGATGGTGCACGATAAAATGGTGTCATCCTGCGGCGAGTGCCACACTTCCCACAAGCCGGCGAAGGCAAACGGCGCTTGCTCTTCGAGTTGGATGTACATAGGGGTTTTGGATTTATCCGGGTTGCGACGCCACTCATAAAAACCGTCGGCCAGCACCAGGCAGCGCCGGCGGCGATAGGCGGTGCGAAACGACGGCTTTTCGGCCAGCGTTTCCGACCGGGCATTGATCATGCGGTTGCCGATTTTGGGGTCTTTAGCCCAGGAGGGAATGAGGCCCCACTGGAAAAACTCAACTTGATGGCGGTCATTGTTCGCGATGACGGCCACCGGCTGCGAGGGCGCGATGTTGTAACGAGGCGGCATATCGGTTGGCACGCTGGCGTAATCGACGAACGCCTCGGCCAATTTTTGGGCATTTGCCTTTAAACTATACCTTCCGCACATAAATCTTCCCCTTGTTTTTGCAAACGCTTGTTCCCAGCGATTTACTTCCCTATCTTTTATACTATCTAAGGCAAAGACGCAAATTTGTGGTGATCGTCACTTAGGACAACTTATCACACTCACATTTGCTTAACTATTTTTTCCTAGAATATCATGTTAGGATACATTAGTAAAAAAATCGACAAGATTTCGAGACTTCAGGAGTATCTCATCATGACAACGCATTCCAAAATTGGTCTAGTATTAGGCGGTGGCGGCAGCCGGGGACTGGCTCACGTCGGGGTTTTAAAAGTTTTCGTGCGCGAGGGGATTCCGATCGATTTTATTGTGGGCACGAGTATGGGCGGTATCGTGGGCGTCTTGTTCGCGCTGGGCTACCATCCCGCCGAAATTGGCCAAGGCATCAGCCGGCTTCAGCAGAACTCCCTCTTCAACCTGTCGAGTTTGACCGCGCGTTCGCGCCAGCAGCGGGTTCGTGATAATCTATCTGAGATTTTAGACGGCAAAACCTTCGCCGATTTGTCTATTCCGGTCACGCTGATGGCGGTCGATATGTGTCACGGCCAGGAAGTGATGCTCACTCAGGGCGAACTGGTGCCCGCCCTGCTCGCTTCGAGCGCCGTACCCGGCGCGTTTCCGCCGGTCCAACTTAACGGCCAAGAACTGGCCGATGGCGGCGTGCTGGATAGTTTGGCCACCCACGTGGCTTTCAAGCAAGGTGCCGACAAAATTATCGCTGTTGATGTCTACCCGGAGTTGGACAAAGACAACCCCTGGACCGATCCCTTCAGCGGCATCCTCGGCCTTGAACTGCCGATTGTCTTCAACGGCAATGGCGCTAAAAAACAAAAGCCGCCGTCACTGCCGGCGGCGTTGTGGCGTTCGGTGCGGGTTATAACCTGGCATCTGCATCAGCAGCGCCTTGAAAACCATCCCCCCGATATTTTGATGCGCCCCAGTGTCGATACCTACGCCTCGCTCGACTTTCGGGAAATCGATCTACCCATTCAAGCCGGCGTTGAAGAGGCCGAGCGTCACCTTGACGCGCTGCGGTCCCTGGCCGGCGATAGACGGGTTGAGTATAATTTTGAAATTACGTTGGAATATTAATATGAGCTACGCAGTTGGGTATATCGCCCAAAGGTGACAGTCACTTTTTGATTAGGATGCGTGTCTGTTTGGCCCTAGCAGGTCGATTTATTACAATCAAGTGACTGTCACCTTGTGAACTCATAAGTTCTAATTAATTCACTCCCACGCCGGCGCGTCACGGTTAGCCGCTAAGCTTTCCATCGAACTTTTGTAAGCGGCCATCGTCGCTTCGACCGAGCCTTGCCAGTAAATCGGCTCGCCGATAAAGACATCGCAAAAAAAGGGGACCAGCAAAAAATCCCCTTTCGGCAGCGACTTGCCCAGCCCGTGCATAAAGATCGGCACAATCGGCACAGCCGGATGCCGCTCCGCCAGGCGCGAAATGCCCGATTTGAAATGGTTCATAATCTCCGGCAGGCCGCGCGATCCCTCCGGAAAGATAATCAGAATGTCGCCCCGTTCCAACGCCTCGGAACTGGTGGCCAGCGGATCGTCGCCAGGATCTTTTTTCTGGCGCTCGATCGGGATGATGCCGATTACGTTTAGACTGAACCAGGCCATAACCGGATGGCTCAAAAAGTAATCGGCCGCCGCCACGGGATGAACCTGGTCGATTTTGGCAATCGGCCAGAGTGACAGCAGCGTCAACGTGTCGAGGTGGCTGTTATGGTTGGGAGCGATAATGGCCGGGCCGGTCAGTGGCAGCCGGCGCTTATCGAACACATTGAGACCGATGATAATCATAATCAACGGCCTGACGATACACACAAAGAAAAACATCCGTAGCAGCTTTGCCATAAGCGCCTTCTAAGGATAAAAATAGGTGATGATATGATAAAAAAGCGGGACGGTGTAGACCAAACTATCGATCCGGTTCAATATCCCCCCGTGGCCGGGCGTCATCGTGCCGCGATCCTCAAACTCGAGGTCGCGCTTAATCGCCGTAAAGACAATATAACCGATTAGCCCCGTAATAGCCACCAGCACCCCCAACCCAATCGCCTCGATGCCGGAAAAAGGGGTCAACCACGGCGCCAGCAGCCAGGCCACCAGAACGGTTAAGCCGATCCCGCCGATTAGCCCGGACCAGGTGCGCGAGGCGCTGAGCTTGGGAATGACTTTACGATGGCGGGTAATCCCGCCAAAGATAAACTGGGCGGCGTCGTTGACCTGAACCAGGACCACCAAAAAAAAGGCCAGGCCGATCCCCCCCGCCGCCGGGTTCAGCGAGCCCGGCAGCACCAACAGAAACCCCAGATGACTCAGGCTGAACACGGCCGTCATTATGATCCAGATGAGCAAACTTAGGGCGCGTAAAAAACCGGCCGGTTCACCAATCAGCGTCATCGGCAGCGGCAGGAATAGAAACACATACACCGGAATAAAAACCACAAACATGCCGTACCAGCCGATCCAAATCCAGT
>JAGRCC010001116.1 GCA_020433785.1 Anaerolineae bacterium | reverse complement strand
ACTTTTAGTTTATCAAAAACACCACATTTACCGGGATGATAAACTATGACATTTTCATCTTTAAATAACATTGTACCGATTAATCCAATCTTCCCCTTTAGCTTCGGGTTGAAAAAAGGGTTGACACCGAGGTCGGTCGGATCGAAAACGTCTCTAAAAATAGCCCTCACCCCCAACCCATCTACCTTTGGGAGAGGAGTTGGGGGTGAGAGGAAAAATTTTCAGCCTCGTTGTTGATTCGAAGGCTCAGTCGAACGCCTCAACAGAAGAATCTACGCGTCAACCTATACCCGTCAACATGGCCTTGGGCTAATAACCATGCACTTTATTGGTTCCTGCGTGAGAGTTGTGGTGGTTAACGGCCTTTGCCCTTGTGTTTGTTACCTTTGCCGTTGTTGTGGTTGTTGCCTTTGCCGTTGTTGTGTTTATTGCCTTTGCCTTTATGAGGGTCAGTAGGCTCTGGCGTGGTGGTAGTAGGCTCTGGCGTGGTGGTGGTGGTAGTCGTAGTCGTAGTCGTTGTTGTAGGCTCTGGTGTCGTGGTGGTGGTGGTGGTCGTTGTTGTTGTTGTTGGTGGTGTAGGCTCCTGTGTCGTAGTAGTAGAGGTGGTGGTCGTGGATGGCGTTTGTGCTTGAGCCGTCCCTGGTGAGACAATGGGAATGAGGGTCAGCGAAAGCCCGACTGCCGCCAGGGTTCTGATCATGTCTCGCCGCGAATAGGTCTGTTCTTGAGGTTGAGTGACCTCCAGTAAATCAACCTGGGTTAGTTCATTCAGCGCTGCCTCCATCAACTGTTTGGCCTGCTCAGTCGATACGTTGAACTTTTGCTTGATCAGTCTGGTTAACTTTCGGGGACGAGTCTGACCATCACAATGCTGCCACACCAGAGCCGAGGTAGCATTCAAGACATACGACTGGTTCCGCTGCTGATGATAAATAGCCAGCACATCGCCCAGGTCTTCAGTAATAACGCCACTAATTCTTTTGGGATTATTCAATTGTCTTTCTCCTTGTTTTGGCTACGATGAATCTACGAATACTTCCTCATTATATAAAAGCCAAGGCGGTGTGTCTGTCATAAAATCGGGACAATTTTGTCATGAAATTGGGACAATTTTGGTTAGCGAGGAGTTGAGCGGTTATAAAACAGCCCCCTATCAATAGGGTTTCATCAAAAAATCGGATTTTATCCGGCACCGTTTGATAACCCGGATCGTTTATGTCCGAGCGGGGTTGGTTAAACATTGTGTTCGTTTGCAAAGTGAGATGGGGCTAGACTCGAGTTACTTAACCAAAGCAGCTATCCTTGAATCGTTTAAACAGCCAATCATCATCCCTCACCCGGCGAGCGGCCAAAGCGGCGCGTTGCTGCCCGACATCGCTGTTCACCACCTGGGCCATGGCTTTATCAAATCCGACGGCATTTTTCAGGGCAGCCATAACCTTGGCCATGCGTTTTTGATTAAAGTGCAGCCAAGCGAGTCGCAGCAAACCGGGGGTGATATCTCCCACTTCTACCTGGCCGGCGTTGGTTTTACGGAAGTTTCGCCAGACCGTAACGTCCGGCACCACCCACACTTCGTAACCCAACAGCCAGTAGCGCAGGCAAAGTTCCAAAGCCGCCGAACCCCATTCCGGTATGGCGGTATCAAAGACGCCGGCTTGTTGGAGGGTATCGTGCTGCACAGCCATAAAGACCCCCCCCAACGTTAGCACCGGATGAGGCGCGTCTGATGGCTCGAATAACCATTCCGGACGAAGATCCGGTTTGGGAATACCTTGACCCAGCGCAGCGGGCAGTTTGGGTTTACCCATCACGCCAATACCCGGCCCAACAAGACCGACATTGGGCTGGTTGAGCCGGGCGACGATGGGCTGCCACCAATCCGGGGCGAGATCGATATGGGCCTCGGCCAAGATGACCACCTCGCCCTGAGCCTGGCTTAACCCGCGATTGCGGGCCTCGCTCGGCCCCAGAGGCAGCGGGACCCGGATGAACTGGACATCATCCCGCTCACGCTCACCTAAGAAATCCGCACAACCGTCCGTGGAGCCATTATCGACAACAATGATTTCGCTATTGGCCGGCAGGGTCGCCTCAAACTGGTCAACCGTTCGCTGTAACAAGGTCGACTCATTTAAGGCCACCAAAATCACACTGATCGTGGCCGGATAAGTGCCCTTAAATAAGGTTTGATCGGCTGCTTCGGCCGCCGGCTGAGGTGGGGCCATAACCTGGGCGGCGGGCAGAAACAGCGCCTCATCATCCGGTTGCTCGGCCTGACCATTTTTTAGAAAATCCTGAACGAGCCTGACGTAATCGCTGTTCCACTTTGGATATAATCTAACCCGCCCTTGTTTGATCCGCCCTTGGTCTGCCTGGGTCTGGATGTAGCCGGTAATAACTTGATTGGGCGGTTCATTTGGGTTGATGGCGCTAAGATGATATGAGTCTGTTCCCGCCCAGCGATAAATGTAGTAGATATGTTCCGGCTGCATTGGGTGGATTTGAATGGCATCCGGATAGTCCTCTTTACAGCGCTGCTCAAATTCAAAATCGTACGCATTGGCCGTGGGTGAATAGCCGCCCAGGTCAGCAAACAAATCACGCCGCCAACCACTGCCGCCGTGAAAGAGGTTATGTTCCAGCCCCTTCAACTGGCCATTATTCCAAACCCAGGCCCGATCGGCTTTGAAGAAACCTTTGTCTTGAGCCAAATTTGCCACCGAGAAGGACAGCCGATGGGGCAAGTAGATATCGTCATCATGCCACACAAAGATCAGATCGTGCGCACACAGCGCCATCGCCACATTATATTTCTCGCCAACGGATGGGAAGCGTCTGGCCCGGTTGACGATCCGCACTTCGGGATGGTCGAATTCAAGCGTTTGCCCCTCATAATCGTTGAGCACAATAAGCTCTTTGGGGCCGGGGTAATCCTGCTGCAAGAACGCGTAGATGGCTTCTTCCAGGAGATCAACGCGGCCGTAAGTGGGACAAATACAACTTACCGGCGGCGGATCAATCAATTGGTCGGCCCAGTAACCCAAGAGTGTATCGAGGGCAGTTGCAGCCATCCGGTTCGAGAGCGCGGCCTCCGGGCTGGTGCTCAATTTTTGCAAGGCACTCTGAACAGCGGGGCCTTGGACTAACTGGTGGAAGGCTTGCTCGAATGCCTCCAGGTCGTCCTCAAGCCCCACCACCTCTTCGACAAAATTCGCCATGTAATCTTTGGGATAAGGCAAAATGGTACAAAACGGCTCACCCGCTTCAAACCGGACGGTTTGGTTGGGCCGGGTGAACTTCCAGTTGATGGTGACCAGACGGGGGAAGAGTGATGTATCAACCGTTTGCTCCAAGGGGGCCAGGCCATCTTTGGGCCGGCAGTTGATGGGACCGCGCACCCATAAAACATACGCCTCTTCTGTTTTGAACTGATAGCCGGGGTGAAGCGTGAGCAGGCCGTCACCGAGATGGCTCTGAACAAAACCGGGACCGGCTACCTGGGCTTCGTCCCATCGGATGTCAATATCCTCGGCCTTTGATCCCCCATTCCAGGTTGCTTCAAAAGCATAGGGACATGGCAAAACCCAGCCTTGGCTGTTAGCGCTATCTAAAGCAAGCTCGGCATAGACACGTTCATTTTCAACTATCCACTCTCTTTCACCGGGTGACCGTTGCAGGGGGACAGCGTGGTTATGTAGAAGATAGGCTTTTACTTTCATTCCCAACCACCGATCGCGCCAACCAGACCTGTGACATGACACCGCGTCTGAGGCTTCTCAACCTCACGACGATGGCCTGATATAAATGAAGGCTTTGCATAAGAGGGCTAACGTAGCAAGGGCCGCATTATACTACGATGGTCGTGTACCGCCAAACGCGAATTACCGACCACTTAGGCGGTGTGTTTACCGGATGGGTTAGGTTTGATCCCTTGATTATCAAACTCAAACCAATTGAATTAATATAACCTCTATGTTATACTATATAGCTCTCAAATTCACGGAGCAAGACATACGCATCTTCGAGAATTGCGTATACAACACCATGGCCAACCCTACCGGGTGTTGTACGCCTTTGACCCCCGACGGGTCGCTGTCTTACTTATCGGTGGTAATAAGATAGGCGATAACCGTTGGTATGACACCTATATCCCAATAGCTGATCGACTGTATGATGAACACCTTGAGCAGTTAAAGAAAGAAGGCTTGATATAATGGCAAAACCTTTCAAAACATTGTTGGACCAAATGCCTCAAGAGCGACGAGAACGAATCGCTGACCGTACCCAAGATTTACTGATTGAAATGGCCTTACAAGAATTGCGCCAGTCGCGTAACCTAACCCAACAACAAGTAGCCGATGCATTAGGGATTAGCCAAGCCGCATTTTCAAAAATGGAGCATCAGTCCGATATCCAAATTAGTACCCTCCGGCGCATCCTGGTCGCTATGGGCGGGGAGTTAAAGTTGGTGGCCCATTTCCCTGATGGAGAGTTTATTATCAGCCCCCAACCATAAGAAGTTCAACACCTACGATTTTCGCGATTACAAAGAGGACGTCATCGACCTGCTGGGCCGGGTTTGCACCGTCAGCGTGGAGACCATGCCGATTGTGGCGGCTATGGCGGCGGTCGAGACGGAAGAATCGTAGAGCGGGCCTCGGCCCACTATCCCCCGAACATCCGATCAACGTTGCGATCACACCTTCGTCCACCCATGAAAGTCCGATCGACATCGCG
>JAGRCC010001115.1 GCA_020433785.1 Anaerolineae bacterium | reverse complement strand
TGGATAAGCGCATTGATCGGGATACGGCCATCCGTTTGGAGAGCATCGATGGGCTGGCCGGGATTGAAGTGTTAAACCAACTGACTGTACGCTATAAAACCCAGCCCGAAGCGGAATGGAAGCCGGGTGTGCTGGTGATGCGTGATGATTACCACGACATGAAGTACGACCTGTTGCAACTCAAGGCCGGCGAGTGGCCCGAACGCAGCCGCAGCGTCGGCATCGACCGTTCGGCTAGCGATTTTTACGGCATCGATATTGGCGATGAGGTTATTTTTGAGCTAGACCAGACCGACCGGGCGCTGCAAGTGACCGGCAAAATCCGCCATCCGTTTGTACCGCCGCCGGCCTTTGGGGGTGAAGCGCGCTTTTTCGTCGATGGCCAGGGGTTGGAGCGCTTCGGCGTTGAAGAGGGCGAATTCAGCGAGTTACTGGTGCAGGTCGAACCCTACAGCCAGCCCTTAGCCGAGGAAGTGGCAACGGAGATTAAGGATCGACTGGCCAAAGAGGATATCGGGGTCACGAACGTCATCTACCAGGACCCCACCGAACACTGGGGCCGCATCTTTATCGAAGGGTTCAATTTCGTTCTGCAAATTCTGGCCGTCGTGTCTCTAATCGTTAGCGCTATTTTGGTCACCAATACCCTGACAGCGCTGATTACCCAGCAGACTAATCAAATCGGGATCATTAAAGCCGTGGGCGGTAAAACGTCGGTTATTCTCAAGATTTACTTAAGCGCGGTCTTTGTCTACGGGGTCTTGGCGTTTCTCATTTCAGTCGCGCCCGGAGCGTATGTGGCGTTTAGCCTGACCAAAACCTTTCTCAATCTGTTCAACATCGACTATGACACCTTCCACATCTCCCCTGTAGCCATCGAACTGCAAGCGGGGGCGGCGCTGTTGACACCGCTGATCGCGGCGTTACTGCCCATCCTCAAGGGTACGGCCACCACCGTCCGGGAGGCCATCGCCAGTTACGGCATCGCCGGCAGCTTTGGCAACAACAGCCTTGATCGAGCGGTTGACCGCCTCAGCCGGCGCTTCCTGTCGTCGTCTTACGCCATCTCGCTTAACAATATGTTTCGTAAAAAGGGGCGGCTGATCCTGACCCAACTGGTCTTGATTACGGCCGGCACAATGTTTTTGGTGGTGATTAGTCTGGCCCAATCGACCGATTTGACCGTAACCAACGATTTAAATCGGCGCCACTACGATGTCCGCATCAGCTTCGAGGATCGCCAGCGGGCCGACCGGGTAACGCGCATGGCCAAACAACTACCGGAGGTGGTAGACACGGAGGTGTGGCTGACCCAATCCGGTTCCCTGTTAAAAGCGGGGCAGCGCTTGCGTGAGGCCGGCATCGGCATTGTGCTCAACGGCATTCCTATCGGCAGCCAGATGTTCCAACCGATTATCGTGGCCGGTCGCTGGCTTCAGCCGGCCGATGAGAATGCGCTGGTAATCTACCAGGAAATTGCTGAAGATCACCACATCAACGTGGGCGATACCGTGACGGTCGATTTAGGCGAGTTCGGCGATGATACCTGGCAGGTTGTCGGCATTTTTCAGACCGTCTTCGCCGATGGGTTCGGCGGCGACCCGGTTTATGCGCCGCTTACGGCCGTGGAAAACGCCACCAACAAACACAATCGCGGTACCCAGATTCTGGTGCGGACTCAGGAGCAAGGGGAGGTTTACATCGCAGCGGTGTCTGACAAACTGAAAACGCTGTACGAAAACCGGCAGCGCGATGTCGATCTCAACGGCAGCGGCACCACCTTTGAGGATCGCCAGTTTGCCGATAGCCAGTATGCCATCAACATCAATATGCTGCTGGCTCTGGCCGCTATTTTGGCCTTGGTTGGGGGGATTGGATTGATGGGGGCGCTGTCGATTAGCGTGGTGGAGCGTACCCGCGAGATCGGCGTGATGCGAGCTGTGGGGGCGCGAACGCGCACTATTTTAGGCATGTTGATTATGGAGGGCGTTCTACAAGGCACGCTCAGTTGGGCGGTGGCTGTGCCGCTATCGTTTCTACTGGGTCGCCCGATGGCGCAGCAGATGGGGCAAATCATGCTCAATATCAATTTGGATTATGCCTACAGTTATGGGGCTGTACTGGTGTGGTTGGGGATGGTGTTAAGCATATCCACGCTGGCTTCGGTGTTGCCGGCCAGAAGCGCGACGCAAATCAGCGTACGGGAGAGTTTAGCGTACGCTTAAAGCCACAATCAGAACCTATAGATATCTGATAACAGAAAAGCGATCCGCT